>JABFXM010000153.1 GCA_013361745.1 Gemmatimonadaceae bacterium
GCGGCGAGCCGGCGCGCCACCGCCGCACCGATCCCCCGCGACGCGCCGGTGACGAGCGCCGTGCGGCCGGCGAGCTGTCCGTCGGGCCTCACCGCGACGCGGTGTACGCGAGGCGGAGGAACTCGTCGCGCGTCTTCCCGTCGTCACGGAACACGCCACGCAGCGCCGAGGTGATCGTGCGCGAGTTCTGCTTCTCGACGCCACGCATCATCATGCACATGTGGAAGGCTTCGATCACGACACCCACGCCGCGCGGCTGAAGCACCTCCTCGATCGCCTTCGCGACCTGCTCAGTGAGCCGCTCCTGCACCTGGAGGCGCCGCGCGAACATCTCCACCACGCGCGGCAGCTTGGACAGCCCGACGATCCGCCGGTCCGGGATGTAGGCGACGTGGGCCTTCCCGAAGAAGGGCAGCAGATGGTGCTCGCACAGGGAGTACAGCTCGATGTCGCGCACCATCACCATGTTCTCGTGGTCCTCCTCGAACAACGCATCGCCGACGACGTCGTCCAGGGTCATGGTGTAGCCCTGGGTGAGGAAGCCCATCGCTTTCGCCACGCGCTCCGGGGTCTTGAGCAGCCCCTCGCGCTCCGGGTTCTCGCCGAGGAGGGCGAGCTGGTCGCGCACGAGGGCCGCGTACGCGGTCGTGGGCGCCTCGTCCGCCAGCTGCAGCGAGGGACCGCGCGCCGGGCTGAGCGCGCCGCCGATCGCCGCCTCACTCACCGGTGTACTCGACATAGTTGTTCGGGGTCTCCCAGAGCACCAGGCGTGCGAGGCGTCCCGGTTGGATGGCCGGCGCGAGCTCGCGCCAGATGGCGACGATGATGTTCTCCGACGTCGGGATCACGCCGCGCATGAAGTCGACGTCGAGGTTGAAGTTCCGATGATCGATCTTGTCGACGACGCGCTCCTCGACCACCCGCTTCAGGACGGCGAGGTCCACGACGTACCCGGTTCGCTGGTCGACGGGGCCGTGGACGCTGACGTCGAGGGTGTAGTTGTGCCCGTGCCAGTTCGGGTTGTTGCACTTGCCGAACAGGCGGCTGTTCTCCTCGTCGGAGAGGGCGGGATTGTGCACCCGGTGCGCCGCGTTGAACTGGAGGCGGCGCGTGACGGTCACGTCGGGCATGATCCGATCCGCTGCGTGGTGGTCAGGTACGAAGGGGCCTGAACGGTGAAGGGTTCCCGGCGGGCGAAAGATGGGCGTCGCGAGAGCAGAAATGAAAGCGGGCCCCGCGGTTTGATCCGGGGGCCCGCCAGAAAAACGAGAACGGAGAGGGTTTTTTGAAGCCCAGTCGAAATAATGAGGCTCTCACCACACCTTCCGGCTTCCCCCGCACTGGGGGCATGCCGTCAGTATAGATTGTCGAACCCACTCGAAGGACTTATCGGCTCAAAAACGTGGCTCTCCGCCCCGTGACAACGTCGATAATCTGACTGCTGAATCTACGACCCGTCACGGCACGGGTCAATTCACGGAGGGAGATGGATCTCCGAATTCTTGGCGCGCTGGCGCTGCTGGTGATCTGGGCGATCGCCGCGCTCGTCTACCAGGGCCCGGGTTGGGTGCACCTGCTGCTCACCGTCGGCGTGTCGCTGCTCGTCTATGGCGTCGTCGCCCGGCGCAGCGCGCGCGACGATGCCGGTCGAGACGAGCAGCGGCGGAGGTAGGCGCAGCGCCGTAGGACGCGAACGCGGAGGAGGTCGTCATGCCGGTTACGCATCGACGTGCGGGCGACATCGCGGTGGTGGAAGCGTTCGGACGCTACGAGGTCGCCGACCTGCGTACGGCGATCGAGGCCGCGATCGCGCCGTTCGGGCCGGCGGGCGCCGCCGGTCTGCTCTTCGACCTGACGCGATCGGACGCGCTGCGCCACCGCTCTGCCGACGAGGTCCGCGCGATGGCGCTGTTCATCGCCTCGAGGGCCTCGGGGTTCGCCGCGCGTCTCGCCATGGTCACCGCCTCCGACGTCGCCTACGGGCTGATGCGGATGGGTGCGGTCGCGGCGGAGTCGCAGGGCGTGACGGCGCGAGTCTTCCGCGATCCCGCGGCCGCGCTCGCGTGGCTCACTGTCGGCACCCCGTAACGCCCCGCGTCCGAGTCGCGCGCGTCCCGGTCGGGACCGTCATCGACTCCGGTTTCGCTTCTCCGCTCCCTTCCGCCCGATCTCGCTCATGTGCTGGCGATTCGCCGCGACGCGCTCGCCGCCCTTGCGCCCGATCTCGCGCATGTGCTCACGGTTCTCACTGACCTTCACCCCACCCTTCCGAGCCGCCTCCTCGCGCGCTCTGTCGCGACTCCCGCGATCTTCGCCGTCGACCATGGCTTCACCTCGCATGTCCCCTCGTCCGGTGCTGCGGCGGCGACCTCCGCCGGCACCGGAAGCGAACGGCCGCATGGATCGTACCGGGTGTGATCCAGGTCACGCTGCGGGCCAGGCTGCTCGCGGTGGTGGGTACGACAGAATACCCACGGGCTCAAGTTCCGGGCGGGTCGGCCGATTCTGTAGGGCTCCATGTGCCATGACGCCGACTACCCGTTCGACGACCCGCTGCGCACCGAGGAGTTCGACGTCCTCGTGCGGGCGCTGCTCCCGACGGTACTGGCGCGCTCGCCCCGGATGTCGCCACTCGAGGCACTGCGCGAAGCCGCGCGCCTGGCCGAGGGTCGGCTGCGGGAGACGGCGTGGCTGAGCTGGGGACGGCCAAGGCTCTAGCGAGTCGCCCGAGCCCCTCAGATCTCCCAGTTCGAGAGCACGACGCCCTGCGTCGGCTGCGACTCGCCATGACCGGGCAGCGCCATCCGCAGGTCGGTCCACCGCACCCGCGCGCCGAGCGTCACGAGATGGCGGTAGACGACCTCGTAGTCGCCCTGCACCCGGAAGGCCACGCGGCGCGTGCCGCTCCGCTTGGCGAAATCGCAGAGCGCGCGCACCATCGGGTCGAGCAGCGCGTCGTCCGCCAGCACCAGCTTGAGCACGCGAAGCTCCTCGCGCACGCGCCCTTCCACCAGCGGCGCCGTATGACAGAGCGCGAAGCCCACCAGCTCGCCGCCACGCCGCAACAGGACCGTATCCCCGAGCGCCAGCGAGTCGGTGAGCTCCAGCTCGCGCGTGAAGTCGTAGCCGGGCTGGATGCGCTGCACGAGCGCCCGCGCCGCGGCCAGGTGATCATCGCGGTCGCGGAAGCTCATCCGCCCGAGCAGCTCCGGTGCCCGCTCGGCGGAGGCCGCATCGAGCGTCAGCGTGATCGTGAGCCGACCCGGCGCGAAGCCGAGGCGCGAGTAGAAGCCGATGTTGTCCATCGTGCGCGGCATCGTCTCCAGCCCGATCACCTGCGCCCCCTCGCGCTCCAGCCAGGTCACGCCGCGATCCACGATCTCCTTGCCCAGCCCGGTGCCCTGATGCTCGTTGCGCACGGCGAGAGGGCCCATCCACCCCTCGACCCCGGAGCGGTGCACCATGTTGAAGCCGGCGATGCCGCCGCGCGCGTCGCGCCACACCATGGCCCCCCCCGCGGCGTCCTCGATCGCGTAGCGCCACACCTGCGGGTTGAGGTTCGGCACGCGCACCCCCACCATGCCGTCGCGGCGATAGCGCTCGGTGAAGGCGTCGCTGAACACGGCGTTCAGCGCGCCGATGTCGTCGATGCGCGCCGGAAAGGGCCCGTCCACCGGCGGCGCGGCGCGCCAGCTTCGCACGCCGACCATCAGGCCGCCCCCAGGCTGGCGAGCAGCTCGCCCTCGGGCGCGCCGGCCTCCGTCTGTCCGACGACCGAGCAGCCGGTCTCCTCGTCGTAGCGCACGCTGATCACGCGGTCGAGCCCTTCGCGCACCTGTTCCACGTGCGTGATGAGAATCACCTGCTCGAACCGGTCGCCGAGCCCGCGCAGCAGCTCCACCACGTTCTGCCGGCGCGATTCGTCGAGCGAGCCGAAGACCTCGTCGAGGATCAGCAGCGAGAAGCTCTGGCCGGCGCGCTCGGCGATCATCTGCGAGATCGCCAGACGGAGGCACAGGTTCGCGACGTCCTGCTCGCCGCCGGAGATCACCGGCTTGGGCACCCCGTCCTCGAGCACGGTCAGGTTGTAGCTGTCGTCGAGCTCGAGCTCATCGTAGCGCGCGTCGGTGAGCTCGGTGAGGAAGGCGCTCGCCAGCTCGCTCATCTCGGGACGAAGTTGCACGTTCAGATCGGTGCGAAGGTCGGTGTAGGCGCGATCCAGCTCGTCGTGCAGCCGCTTCTGCCGGTCGAGGGCGTCGAGCTTGCCCCTCGCCTGCGCCACCTCGGCGCGCGCCTGCTCGGCGCGTGCGACCGACGCCTGTGCGGCCGACGCCTCTCCTGAGGCCGCGACCGCATCCAGCTCCGCGCTGCGCAACTCCGTGGCCGCGGCGTCGTGGGTGGCACGCAGCTCGGCGTAGCTCTGCTCGGAGAACGACAGCAGGTTGCGGCGCGCCGTGAGCGCGACGATGCGGCTCTGCGCCGCCGCCAGACCGGCCGCGGCCCGATCACGCTCGGCGACGAGCGCGGGCTGGCGCTCGAGCTGCGTCGCCAAGCGCGTCGCGCGGGCGTCGAGGGGACGCAGCCGCTCCAGCTCCCGACGCGCCGCCGCATGTCGCGCCTGATCGTAGCCGCCCGGAATCTGCTCGCGATCGCGGCACACCTGGTCGAAGCGCTCGGCCTTGGCGGTGAGGTCGCGCGTCACCTGGCCGAGCTCCTGCACCGCCAGCTGCACCTTGGCGAGGCGACGCTCGAGCTTTCCCACCTCCTCGAAGGTCGCGCGCCGCCGCTCGTCGAGCTCGCGGATCTCCGGCGGCATCTCCTCGAGCTGCTCCAGCCGCGACTTGTAGTACTTGCCGTCGGCGACGAGCGCATCGAGCTGCTCGTCGAGATGATCGAGCACGGTGCGATAGTGGTCCTCGAGCGTGCGCTCGCAGATCGGGCACTGGCCATCCTCCCCCAGGGCGATCAGCCGCTCGCGGTTCTCCTTCACCTCCGCGTACTGCTGGCGCAGGGCGACGTGCTTCGTCTCCGCTTCCTGGCGGTCGCGCACCCACTCCGTGCGCTTCGCCTCGAGCTCCCCCTGCACCAGCTCGAGCATCGCGCGGCGCTGCTCGAGCTCGAGCGTCACCTCCTCCTCGAGCTGGGGTGCCGTCTCGATCTTCGCGCGGCGCT
>JABFXM010000321.1 GCA_013361745.1 Gemmatimonadaceae bacterium
GCCGAGCCATCCCGTGCTGGCTCCATCGCGGAGGTCTCCCTGCGGAACGGAGCCGCCGCCCGCGAGACCGACGGAGACGGGTCGCTGCGCGAGGAGCGCGCCCGCCGGAGAGAGCACGAGTGCCGACGCGATGGCGAGGATCGAGCGCCGCATGGCGGTTCTCCTTTTCACAGGGTGGCTGGGCTACAATGACTTCAGGTATTCGACGAGGTCGTGCCGCTGCCCGCCGGTGAGCTGGAGGTTCCGCGCGCGCACGTAGTGGTTCACGACGTCGTCGAGCGTCGCGGCGCTTCCGTCATGGAAGTACGGCGCGTGCTGCCAGAGCGCCCGCAGCGGCGTTGTCCGGTAGCGCTTCTGCGTCGTGCGCGCGGCGTACGTCGAATCCATTCCCGTCTCCGACGGCGCGTGCAGTGTCCCGTCGTTGTTGTCCGTGAGCGTTCCGCCGACGTGACAACTGGCGCAGTTGCCGTCGAACACGGCCTTGCCGCGACGCGCCGCGAATCGATCGTAGGACGCGCCCGGCGTCGGCGGCCGTCCGATCGCGTGCTGGTAGGCGCGCAGCGCGGCCAGCTTCGGGGTGACCATGTCCGGCTCCTGCACGATGGCCACGCCGAGCCGCGGGTCGGAGAAGTTGCCGTGCCCGTGCATCTGTGTCACGGCGACGTACGCGTTCCAGTACGAGATCGGACCCTCGGCAGTGTACGTCTCGTTCTTCACCTCCGCGAGGCCGTGCGCCGGCGGGAGCGTGAGCGGCGTGCTCTTGCCGTCGAAGTTGAAGCGCGGATCGTAGCTCCCCTTCGGCCAGCTCCTCAGAACCGCCTTCTGCTCCGGTGTGTAGAGCGGCAGCATCGCGAGAATCTTTCCGACCTGGAGGTCGCGGTTCGGCCAACCGTCGAGGCGGTGACCGATCCCGGGGAGCAGGGCGTTGTCCACCGTCGAGTGGCAGAGCGCGCAGGTGATGCCGAGCCGGCTAAGATGCCCGTCCTTGTCGAAGGTCGCCTTGAGCCCGACGACCGCGTCCTGGTGCAGCAGCTCCTTCGTTCCGCTCGTGCCGAACGGATTGTGCAGGAGGAACTTGGCGAGGTTGAGCTTGTCCATGTCGACCTTGACGCCCAGTCCGAGCGCCTCGAGCGGCTGGATCTTCTGGAGGACGACGTCCTGGAGGTGTGCCGTGTCGGTCCAGAACTGCTCGTCGCCGAAGGTGTCGTAGCGGAAGATCTCCCGCCCCTGCCGCTCGACATCGGTGCTCGGCTTCACGTCCGGAAACTGGCGGCAGCTCGCGGTGAAGAACGTGGTCGCCACGACGAGCAGCGCGGTCGCGCGACATCCGGAGCGAACCATCATCCAGGCCCGGCGGGCGGATCTCATCGGGGAATCCTCCATCACACGGGTGTGTTCAGGAACGTCGCTTCGAAAAGGTCGGGGCATCGTACGGAATCGTGATAGGATTTCTGGGAGAAGCGCTCTCGGTCGCCCGCCTCGGCGCCAGGGAGCGGAAGCAGGTCACGGCAGCTGGAACACGATCAGCGCGCTGCCACGCGTTTCGCCGTACAGCTCGGGCGCGAACCCCTTCATCCAGCCGCCCCACCCCGACGCCACGGCGATGTACTGCTTTCCATTCACGCTGTAGGTGATCGGGCTCGAGTGGATCCCGCTCCCGGTCTGCACGCTCCAGAGCAGATCGCCGCTCTTCGCGTCGAGCGCGTCGAACTCGCCGGTCGACTCGCCGACGAAGACGAGACCCCCCGCGGTCGAGAGCGTGGACGCGACCACCGGATGCAGAAACTCGTGCGACCACGCCTCGCGTCCCGTCGTCGGATCGATCGCCTTCACGTAGCCCTTGTTCCCCTGCTTCGATGCGGCGGCCCCGCCGCCCCAGTACGGCATCCCCTCGCGGAAATCCTGGCGGCTCGTGCTGAAGGTGCCGCAGACGTCCATCACCGGCGTGTAGAGCAATCCCGTCTGTTGGTTGTACGAGGCGTGCGGCCACTCCTTCGCTCCCGCCGGGCCGGGGCAGATCTCCGTCCCCTGCGCACTCGGCGTCAGCCGCACCGTCACCTTCCCCGACGTCGGATCGATGTCGCCCCACGTCACGCGGTTGCCGAACTTCGAAGCGCGGACGAGCCGTCCGTTCGAGCGGTCGAGGACGAACAGGTACCCGTTGCGATCGAAGTGGGCGAGCAGCTTCCGGCCGCCCTGATCGAACAGGATGTTCTCGTTCACGCCGTCGTAGTCCCAGACGTCGTGCGGCGTCGTCTGGTAGTACCACTTCAATGAGCCGTCGTCGGGACTGAAGGCGATGATCGAGTTCGTGTAGAGATTGTCTCCCGGCCGCGCATCGCCATCGAAGTCGGGACCGGGGTTTCCGGTGCCCCAGTAGACGAGGTCGAGATCCGGGTCGTAGGAGCCGGTGATCCACGCGGTGCCGCCGGCCCACTGCCACGCGTTGCCGGTCCACGTCTCCGAACCCTTCTCGCCGGGCTTCGGCACGTTGTACCGGCGCCACACGCGCCGGCCCGTCGCCACGTCGAAGGCGTCGATGTGGCCGCGCACCCCGTACTCGCCGCCGGACGAGCCGACGAGCACCATGTTCTTCACGACGAGCGGCGCCATCGTCGCGCTCTCCCCGGCGCGCACGTCGACGAACACCTGGTCCCACACCGGCGTCCCGCTCCGCGCGTCGAGCGCGACGATGTGACCGTTCTGCGTCGCGTAGATGACCTTCCCCGCGACGACCGCGACGCCGCGATTCACGTTGCCGCAGCAGAGCGGGACGTCGAGCGGGATCGCGTGGCGGTAACGCCAGAACACCTTTCCGGTCGCCGCGTCCAGCGCCCAGACGTAGCCGTCCCACCCCGAGACGTACATCACCCCGTCGACCACGATCGGCGTCGCCTCGAAGGCGTAGGTCGCGGGACTCGCGATCAGCCCGATCACCCCCGCCTGGAATTGCCAGGCGAGCTTCAGCGACTTCACGTTCGCCGCCGAGATCTGATCGAGCGTGCTGTAGCGCTGTCCGTCGTATGTGCCGTAGTACGTGAGCCAGTTCTGCGGCTCGCCGCGCGCGCGCGCGATCCGGTCCGCGGTCACGCCGGCCGCCACATCTGGCGCCGCGCGCGTGGCCGACGCGTCGAGCGCGGTGAAGGGTCGCGCCTGCTCGGTGACGGGATACCGCGGATGATGGGCGCACGCGGCCATCGCGCAGAGCGCGGCCACGAGTGCGCCGTTAGGCAGGGAGTGCGTCGTCGATTTCATTGGTCGTCGCTGCTGGTGGGCGGCGGTCAGTGTCCGGGGCGTCGCTGCTGCGGGCGATCGAGCCTCGCGTCGGCGGGGACGTCACCCTTCACGAGCACGAGCCCGAGCATCCCGCGGCCGGCGTGATTGGCCACCGGGCAACCGAACCAGTAGAGCCCCGGCTGGTCGAGGTGGATCCGCGCGCGCCCCCCGTGGTGCATCGGCAGCTCGACGACCTGTCGCTCCCCGGTGCTCGGAAGGAATGCGATGTGGAAGTTGTGATCCTCGTTCTGGAACTCGAGCTCGAGATCCCCGCCGTGCGGCATCACGATCACCGACGGCTCCCACAGGAACTGGTTCGGCGGGATGTGGATGCGGCTGCGCATCACGCCGTCCTTGCCCACCTCGGCGTGCGCCAGCCCGCCGTGCGGGAAGAGCCGGCCCACGATGTCCTCGTTCTGCTGATCCACCGCCGGCAGCTCGTCGACGAGCCGCACGACGCGCGGGTTGAGCTGCCTGAGCACCGAGGGCCGCAGCAGACGGACGTAGTCGCAGGAGCTGAGCGCGATCATGGAGAGGGCCAGCCCGGCGAGCATCATCGGGTGCCGCGGCGGCGATGATCGGTGCATCGATGGGTCTCCTTACTCTATGGGAGCGGAGCTAGTGTCCCGGTCGGCGCTGCGTCGGCCGATCGAGGCGTGCTTCCGCGGCGACGTCGCCGCGGACGAGGATCAAGCCGAGCATCCCGCGCGCACCGTGGTTCGCGACCGGGCAGGTGAACTTGTAGACCCCAGGCTGGTCGACGCGGACTCGCGCGACGCCCGCGGAGTGCATCGGCAGGTCGAGCATCCATTCGCCCTCGTTCCCCTCGAGCATCACCGCATGCGCGCGATGATCCTCGTTCGAGAAGCGGAGCTCCAGCACTCCCCCGCGCGGCGCGACGATCAGCGCCGGCTCCCAGACGAACTGGTCGGCCGGCACGCGCACCGCCGCGTGCATCACGCCGTCCTCCCCCACCGTCGCCTCGCTCAACCCGCCGTGGCCAGGGAGTCGCGCGATGATCTCCTCGTTCGGGTTGTCGAGCTGCGGGAACTCGTTGACGAGGCGCACGACGCGCGGGTTCAGCTGCCGGAGCACGCTCGGCCGGAGCAGGCGCACGTAGTCGCAGGCGGCGAGCGCCGACAGCGACACGCCGGCGAGCAGCGCAATGTGAGCGCTCCTCGTGGCGTGATAGCTGCGACGCGTCTCGATGCCGTCGTGCATCCGGGCCTCCGCCGAACGGGGGAGATAGTCAAGAAATATCTTGAAAATCTGCAAGATCTGCTCCCGCTGCCGATTTCGCCCCGCGTGCCCCGTCGTTCACCCATGCATCGACCACCAGCCACCGGATCGACGCCGACGCTCCACCCGCCCGCCGGCACCGCCGGCCGTCTCGCCGGTCTGCTCCGCGTTCGCGAACACACCGTCGACGAGCTCGCGTCCGCGCTCGGCCTCACCGGCAACGCTGTCCGGCTCCATCTCACACGGCTCGAGAAGGACAACCTCGTCCGCCGCGTCGGGTTGCGACCTGGCGTGAGCCGGCCCTCCGTCGTCTACGCGCTCACCCCCGAGTGCGAGCTGCTCTACTCGCGCGCCTACGTCCCCGTCCTCACCCAGCTCCTCCACGTCCTCGCGACGAAGCTCGGGCGCGCGAAGTTCGACACGCTCCTCCGGCAGGTCGGCCGCGAGCTCATGGCCGGCCGCCCCCGCCCCACCGGTGCGCTGCGCCAGCGCGCCGAGCAGGGGAGCACGCTCCTCAACGAGCTCGGTGGGCTCACCCACGTCGCCCGCGAGCGTGGGACGCTCGTCATCCGCGGCGACAGCTGCCCTCTCGCCGCGGCGACCCGCGACCACCCCGAGGCGTGCAGCGCCGTCGAGAGCCT
>JABFXM010000059.1 GCA_013361745.1 Gemmatimonadaceae bacterium
CCCATCCACAACTCGATTCCCCGTCCCACGTCGAATCCCACGTCGCACGTGGAACTACTCGTACCGCAACGCCTCGATCGGATCCAGCCGCGCCGCGCGCATCGCCGGCAGCAGGCCGAACGCGATCCCGATCCCGACCGACACGCCGACTGCGATCATCGTCAGCATGAGCGGCGGCGACGCCTGGATGTTCATCGCCAGCGTCGCGAGCTTGCCGAACCCGAGGCCGACGATGATCCCGATCACCCCGCCGACGCCGGTGAGCGTCGACGCCTCGACGAGGAACTGCAGCAGGATGTCCGCGTTCGTCGCGCCCAGCGCCTTGCGCACTCCGATCTCGCGCGTCCGGCTCGTCACCGAGACCATCATGATCGCCATCACGCCGATCCCGCCCACCATCAGCGCCACTCCCGAGAGCACGATCATCACGAGGAAGAAGACCCCGGTCAGCTTGTTGAACGTGTCGAGGATCTGGTCCTGGGTGATCATGTCGAAGCTGTTGCGCTGGCCCGGACGCAGCGATCGGATCTCCCGCATCGCGACCGTCACCGCGTCCTGTGCATCGCCGACCGCGACCCCCGGACGCGGCTTCACGGCGATGAAGAGCGCGTTGAACTTGTCGATCACGAACGCGTGATCGGCGAAGAGATAGGGGATGACCGCGCCGACCTGCTGCCCCTGCGGTGCGAAGATGTTCTCCGGCGGCGCGTAGATCCCGATCACTCGCGCCGGACGCCCGCCCAGCCGCACGATCTTGTCGATCGGGTTCATCTGCCCGAACAGCTTGCGCGCCACGTCGTGGTCGATCACCGCGACCGGCGTTCCGCTCTTCAGCTCCGCCTTCGTGAACCAGCGGCCCTCGAGCAGCTGGCCCCCCTGGATCTCCGTGTACCGGTCGTCCGCGGCCATGAACGTCATCTGCTGCGTGCGCGCACCCTGGTACTCGACGCGGCCGAACACCTGCGCCCAGATCGCCGCGTACGCGATCTCCGGGATCGCCGCGATGCGCTGCGCCTCCTCCGGCACGAGATCGGGGCGGTTCTTCGCCTCCCGCGGCAGGCGATTCGGGTTGACCGGTGTGCTCGAGAAATAGCGGATGACGTAGAACGTCGTCGGGCCCGCGATCTCGATCGTGTGCACGATCTGCTCGCGGATCCCCTGGACGATCGCCGCCATCGCCATCACCGTCGCGACGCCGATGACGACGCCGAGGATCGTCAGCGCCGAGCGGATCTTTCCCGCGCGCAGCGTGTCGAGCGCGATCGTGAGATTCTGGTCGAGCCGGTCGACGATCCGCATTCCGGCCCTACTCGGCGCGCAGCGCGGTGATCGGGTCGAGCTTCGCCGCGCGCGACGCGGGATACACGCCGAACAGCACGCCGACGCCCGCGCCGAGTCCCACGGCGAGCAGGATCGACCAGAGCGTGACGCGCGCGGGAAGGGGGGAGACCGCCGCGATCAGCATCGCGAACAGCCACCCGACGCCGACGCCGATCATCCCACCCATCGCCGCCAGCGCGACCGACTCCGCCAGGAACTGCTGCTGGATGTCGCGCGCCGTCGCGCCGACCGCCTTCCGGATCCCGATCTCGCGCGTCCGCTCCGTGACCGCCATCAGCATGATGTTCATGATCACGATCCCGCCGACGACGACGCCGATGGCGACCACCGCCGGGATCACGCTGAAGAGCACCTTCGTGAGCTGTTCCCAGAAGGCGATGAGCGCGTCGGCGGTCTCCACCGAGAAATCGTTCTCCTGCGACGGCCGCAGCCGGTGGGCGATGCGCATCGCCTCCTCGGCGCGCTGCATCGCGCCGGCGACGTCCTTCGCCTCGCGCATCTTCACCGAGATCGTGTTCGTGCTGCGCCGGCCGTACATCATCTCGAACTGCGTGATCGGGATCATCACGAATCCGTCGAACGACTGGCCGAGCACGCGCCCCTTCTTCGCGACGACGCCGACGACGTTGAACAGGGATCCGCCGATGCGCATGTCCTTGCCGACGGGGTCGACGCCCTCGAAGAGCTTGTCCGCGACGTCGGCGCCGACGATCGCCACCGGACGCTTCTCGCGGACATCGAGATCGCTCAGCGGGCGCCCGCCGCTGAACTTGTAGTCCTGCACCACCTGATAGTCCGCGGTCACGCCGAACACGGGGATGCCGTCCTGCTCGCGCTCGCGCCAGACGATGTCCGCCGTCGGCGTCGGCCACCCGGACTGCAGGCTGACCGCCTGCGCGTCGGGGATCGCGGCGCGCACCGCCCGTGCGTCCGTCGGCGTGATCTTCGGTCGCCGCGCGAGGCGCCGGAACACCTCGTCGTCGATGAGCCCGACCTGGATCGGAAACCGCCGCACCTGGAAGGCGTTCGACCCGATCACCGCGTTCGCCAGGTTCTCGCGAACGTACGCGTTCATCCCCTGGATGATTGCGACCACCGCGACGAGGAAGGTCACGGAGACGATGATGCCGAGCAGGGTGAAGAACGACCGCAGCTTGTTCGCGCGGATCTGCTCGAGCGCGCTGGCGACGACGTCGGCGTTGCGCATGGGGATGAACGATACGAAGGGGGCCGCCGGTGCGCATCTCCGGCGGCCCCCCGCGAACGACTCTCGTACAGTCGCGGCGCTACTCGTAGCGCAGCGCGATCACGGGGTCGAGCCGTGCCGCGCGGAAGGCGGGGACGATCCCGAACACCACCCCGGTGACGACGCTCCCCAGGACCGCCGCGAGGATCGCGCTCGCCGGGATGTCCGCCGGGATCGGCGTCGCCGAGCGGATCAGCGCCGTCAGCGCCGCGCCGATGAGGAAGCCCGTCATCGCGCCGACGCCCGTCAGCGTCACCGCCTCGACGAGGAACTGCCAGAGGATCGTCCAGCGCGTCGCGCCGAGCGCCTTCCGGACGCCGATCTCGCGCGTCCGCTCCGTCACGCTGATCATCATGATCGCGATCACGCCGACGCCGCCGACGAGCACCCCGACCGCGGAGATCGCGATCATGATCACGAAGAAGGTGCCGAAGAAGCCGTTGTACACCTCCATCAGGCGATCCTGCGTCACCACGGCGAAGGTGTTGTCCTGCCCCGGCCGCAGCCCGCGCATCGAGCGCAGCGTCGCCGTGACGTCGTCCATCGCCTCGACCTGCTTCACGTCGGCGCGTGGCTTGACGGTGAAGTCCACCCAGCGCATCGACATCTGCAGGTGCCGGCGTCCCGTCTCGAGCGGGATGATCCCCGTCGGCGAGTCGCCGCTCTGCGCCGAGCCCGGCTTGCCGAGGAAGCTCGCCGTGTAGTGGTAGACGCCGATCACCTCGAACGGCTGGCCGTTGATGTCGACCGACTTGTCGAGCGGATCGCTGTCCCCGAAAAGCGCCTTCGAGGCGTTCTCGTTGAGGATGATGACGCGCGCCGCGGCGGCCGCCTCCTGCGTCGTGAAGCTGCGGCCGGGGTAGATGTCACCGCCATCGACCTCCGTCCAGTTCGGCGTGTACGCGTCGATCCCGACGTTCGCGAGCTCGCGATCCTTGTAGCGCACCTTCTCCCGGTCGGGCGAGTGCGCGGCCGCCGCCTTGATCGTCGGCAGCCGGTTGAGCGCCTCCTGCTCGCGGACGGTGAGCGGGGGGTTGCGCCGCCATGGGCAGGTCTCGTCGGTTCCGTCGCAGACATTGCCGAGCGAGATCGGGCGCTTGTAGACGTAGAACGACGTCGGGCCCGCCGACTCGAGATCCTTCGCGACGCTGGCGTTGATCCCGTGCACCGCCGCCGACATCGCTACGACGACGAAGACGCCGACGGCGACGCCCATGATGGTCAGCCCGGCGCGCACCTTGTTCGCGCGCATCGCGTCGATCGCGATCCAGACGCCTTCCCGCATGTTGGTGACCACCGATCGCAGCGCCATGAGCTACTCCTGCCGCAGCGCGGCGATGGGGTCCAGGCGCGACGCGCGACTGGCGGGATACACGCCGGCCACCACGCCGACGACCGTGCCGAGCAGCGTCGCCATGATCACCGACCAGAGCGCGACGTGCGTCGGCAACGGGGAGACCTTCGAGACGAGGACGGCGATCCCCGCGCCCCCGAGGATGCCGACGACGGCGCCCATCGTGCTCAGCGTCGCCGCTTCGACGAGGAACTGGCTCAGGATGTCGCGCCGCTTCGCGCCGAGCGCCTTCCGGATGCCGATCTCGCGCGTCCGTTCCGCCACCGCGACCAGCATGATGTTCATGATCACGAGCCCGCCGACGATCAGCCCGATCGCGGGCAGCGCGGTGCCGGCGACGATCATCATCTTCTTGATCTTCATGAAGAAGGTGAGCGCCGAGGCGGATGTCTCCATCGCGAAGTTGTCCGGCTGCCCCGGGTGCAGCTTGCGGTGCCCGCGCATCACCTCGCGCACCTGCTCCATCGCGTCGTCCATCGCGAGCGCCGTCGGCGACTGGACGATGATCCCGTCGATGTCCCCCTTCGGGTTCGTCAGTCGGTGCAGTGGCGACTTGTACGGCGCGATGACGATCTTGTCGAGCGAGAGCCCGAAGAGCGTCCCCTGTTTCGCGATCACGCCGACGATGGTGTACGGGATCCCCCCGATCCTCAGCTCGCGCCCGAGGGGATCGAGGTTGGGAAAGAAGTACGACGCGACCTCGCTGCCGATCACCATCGAGGCCGTCCCCATCTGCAGCTCCTGCTGCGTGAAGGTCCGCCCGCTGGTGAGGTCGTAGTGCTTGATCGTGAAGTAGTCGCCGTCGACCGCGTGCGCCTCGACCTGGCGCACCCGCGCGAACGGCGACTGCGCGCGCACGTTGTCCTGGCTCTCGACGGCGTAGCGCGTCCCGGTCGGCAGGACCGAGGTGACCATGTCGAGATCGGAGTAGTAGACGCGCGGCCGCCGCTGCCACTCACGCCACATCTCCTCGGTCACGTTGTTGTTGAACCAGGGGAAGCGCTTCACGGTGAAGGTGTTCACGCCGAGCAACCGCCCGGCGAAATCCTCCTCCATGTACTTGCTCATCCCCTCCACGATCGACACGACCGCGATGAGGAACATCACGCCGATCGTGACGCCGAGCAGCGTGAAGCTGCTCCTCAGCTTCTGCTCCCGGATGGTCGCCAGCGCGAGTCGGACTGCT
>JABFXM010000573.1 GCA_013361745.1 Gemmatimonadaceae bacterium
GCGCGCCCGGTCGGCGCGCTCGCGCTTCCCCACGCCCGCTTCCGCCATCGGGAGCTCGACGTTCTCGCGCGCGCTCAGCGCGGCGAGCAGATGGAAGCGCTGGAAGACGAAGCCGATCCGTCGCAGCCGCAGCTCCGTCGCCTCGCGATCGCCGAGCGCGCCGACGTCGCGCCCGTCGAGCAGTACACGCCCGACGTTGGGCCTGTCGATCGCGCCGAGGAGGTTGAGGAGCGTGGACTTCCCGCAGCCCGAGGGGCCGACGATGGCAACGTAGTCGCCGGCGTCGATCGCGAGCGAGACGCCGCGCACCGCGCGCACGTCCTCGCCGCCCATGTGATAGCGACGCTCGACGTTCTCGAGTCGCAGCACCGGCTCGCTCACGCCGCCTCCTCGCGCAGGGTGCGCGCGACGGGGAGCGACGCTCCGCGCCAGGCGGGCCATGCTCCCGCGAGCACTCCGGCGACGGCGAGCAGGCCGAGCGCGGTCCACGCATCGCGCGGCTGGAAGAGAAAGAAGTCGATCGCCTGCGGCAGGCCGGGGAAGCTCGAGAGGATCGCGTTCAGGTAGCGCGCCGTCACCAGCCCGAGCGCGAGGCCGAGCAGCGCGCCGGCGAGCATCAGCACCGCGCCTTCGAGCATGATCTGCGCGGTGATCGTGCGCTTGGCGACCCCGATCGCGCGCAACACGGCGAACTCGCCGATTCGCTCGTTCACGCTCACCGTCACGAGCGTCCCGACGAGCAGCACGCCGACGACGAGACTGACGCTGCCGAGGATGAGCGCGAGCTGGCGGAAGTAGCTGAGCCGCTCCTCGACCTGCGCGAGCGCGGTCTCGGTCGAGATCGCGGTGACGCGCGGCAGTCGTTTCGCGATCCACGCACGCACCGCCTCGACGTCGGCGCCCGGGCGGGCGCGGATCATCATCAGCGACGCGCGATCGCGCCGGCTCGCGCCGCCCAGCGCCTGCATCGATGCGATCGGCATCGCGGCGGCGCGCTGGCCGCGCGAGAGGTACACGAAGCGCACGCGCCCGCTGATCGTCACGTGACGCGCGCCGGCGAAGCGCCGCAGCTGCGGGTCGTAGCCGCCGGCGATCGTCAGGGTGTCGCCCACCCGCCGGCCGATCGCGGCGAGCAGGGCATCGTTGGCGACGATCTCGTCCGCGGCCGGCTCCCGACCGGCGAGGAGCTCGTAATCTCCCTGTGCCGAGGGGTCGATGCCTAACGCGACGGCGCTGGTCGCCGCCCCGCTCGCCGCCGGGACGTGAATGTTCCCGCCGAGCACCGGCGCCACCGCGGTGATGTCCGGCGATTCGCGCAGCGCCGCCATCGTCGCCGTCGCGTCGGCGATCGTCGCCTCGGTGTCGAAGGGCAGCGTCCCCTTCGGCGCGACGCGGAGCTGGAAGCCGCGGCTGAGCAGCAGCGAGCGGAAGGACACGCTCATCCCCGTCGAGAGCATCACCATGTCGAGGAGCAGCGCCGCGGACACTGCCACGCCGGCGATGGCGAGCAGCGTGCGCGCGCGATGGCCGAACAGCGATGCGGAAACCAGACGCGCGAGCATCAGCGGCGGCCGAGCAGGGCGAGCGGGTGCGCGCGCGCCAGCCGCAGCGCCGCGAGCGCACCGGCGACGACGCCGAGCACCACCGAGAGCACGAGCGCGAAGCCGATCGTCTGCGGGGTGACGAGCGCGAAGCGCAGCGGCGTGCGGTAGACGCCCTGGTAGTGCGCGTTCACGATCGCCGTCGCGAGCCAGCCGAGCAGGGCACCGAAGATCGTGCCGAAGAGCGCGATCACCGACGCTTCGATGACGATCGACTTCACGACCGTCGCGCGCGAGATCCCCGAGAGCCGCAGGGCGGCGACGTCCTTCCGCCGCTCGTCCACCTTGAGCAGGAGGATGCAGAGCAGGAAGATCGCGCTGGCGACGACCGTGATGACCCCGATCGCCCGGTGGAAGCGGCTGACCACGGCGAAGGTCGCTGACGTCTCGACCGCGACGTCGCGCGAGCGGTGGGCGACGAAGCCGAAGGCGGCGGCGTCGATCGCCGCGACCGCGCGGTCGGTGTATGCGCCGCCGTTCGTCTGCACCGCGAAGCGATGGACGCGGTCGCCGTAGCCGGTCAGCGTCTGCAGCTGGTCGAGGTGCATCCGCACGCGGTACTCCTGATGCGCGATCTCGCTCGGGTCCGCGTTAGGCTTCGTGATCGCCGCGACGCGTACCGTGTCACCCGGCTCTCCCGGCTGCGCGGAAAGGACCACGAGATCGCCGACGTGCAGCCCCGCGTCGGCGGCGAGCCGTGCGTCGATCGCGATCGTGCGGGTCTGCTGCGCCGGGAGCGCGCTCACCGCCGTGATCGCGGCGAGGGCGAGCGATACGAAGGGCTGGAGTCTCATCGTCGCGTCGCCAATGAAGCGACGCGGACGGCGGTTCCCTTCAGTCCGCGCGCGGGTGCGTCACCCAGGCGGTGGTATCCTTGAGCGACTCGCGCGTCTCCTCGAGCGTGTACGAGGGCCGGCGGAATGCGGCCATCCCGCCCTTGATCAGGAACACCGCGGCGCCGATCTCGAGGATCCCGACGACGAGCGCGCCGAGCCACATGTGCCCGTTCACCGCGCGCCCGATGAGCGTCGCGAGGAAGATCGTGAAGGCGACCATCGCGACGATGCCGACGCCGAAGGCGAGGGAGAGCCAGAGCGCGCCGCGCGCGCCCGCATGGACGCTCTCCGTCATCTCGAGCTTCGCGAGTCGGACCTCGTCGGAGACGAGCCGCTTCGAGTCGTCGGTGAGACGACGAATCAGATCCGGGATCCCTGCATCGGGATCGATGCGGGTGCTTTGCGAGTGCGGCGAGGTCACGTGGTCCTCCGGTGCGTTGGCGCTGATGCCTGCGCCGGGCTCGTGTCGCAAGGAGCGTTCCGACCACCACCGGACCGCGCTCAGGCCACCATCACCTGCGCCGCGAGCTGCGGCCCGAGCTGCCGCAGCTCGCCGCTCACCCGCAGTGAGACCGGGCCGCCGAACGGCGCACGCTCCACGACCTCCACCTCGACCCCGGGAACGACGCCGAGCGAGGCGAGATAGCGGAGCCGATCGCCGTCCTCGTCCTCGACCCGCGCCACCACTGCGCGCTCCCCTTCCGCCAGCTCCGACAGGGCACGCCCCACCGGCTCCTCCGCGATGCCGCCCTCGCGCGTCGGGATCGGCGCGCCATGCGGATCGGTCGCCGGGTCGCCGAGCGTCGCCGCCATCCGGTCCACGAGCTCGTCGCTCGCCGCGTGCTCGAGCCGCTCGGCCTCGTCGTGAACGCGGTCCCAGCCGAAGCCGAGCACCTGCACGAGATAGGTCTCGATCACGCGGTGGCGACGCAGCGTCCGCAGCGCCGCGCGCCGCCCGCTCTCGGTGAGACGGACGCCGCGATACGGGGCGTGGTCGATCAGCCCCTGATCGGCGAGACGCTTCACCATCCCCGTGACGCTCGCCGCCGCGAGATCGAGCCGGTGCGCCAGGTCGTTGGTCGTCACCGCCGCGCCACGCCCGGACCGCTCGAGGTCGTAGATCGCCTTCAGGCAATCCTCCGCGGGGGCGGTGAGCACGCCATGCATCGGAAGCGCGGTCACGACTTGAACACCGGGACACCGGCCGCGGGCGTCAGACCCACCGGCGTCACCCCCGCGCGCACGCAGAGCACCGGGACGCGCGCCCGATGGCGAACGTCGTTGCACACCGAGCCGAAGAGGATGTCCTTGAGGAAGCGATGCCCGTGCGTCGACATCGCGATCAGGTCGCACGCCTCGCGCTCCGCCGCCGAGATGATCTCCTGCGCCGGGTCGCCGCCGGCAAGCAGCGACTCCGCCTCGATCCCCGCGTCGCAGAGCTGCTTCGCGCACCGCTCGAGATAGGCGAGATCGGCACGCATCTCCTCCGACTCGCGAAGGCCGAGCGGCCTGTAGTTGCGCGCGACGAATCCGTCGGCAACGTGGATGAGGAGCACCGACGCCTTGCAGAAGGAGGCGAGCGCCCGCACGTGCTCGAGGATCGCCACGTCGGTCGGCGTGTTCTCGAGCGGGACGAGGATGCGGTGGTACATCAGGCCACCCACTCGTGGAAGGTCTTCACGAGCAGCCACGCGTTGAGCGCGGCGATGAACGTCGCGACGACGTACGCGAGCACCTTCACCCAGCGCCCGTTGACGAAGTTTCCCATCTTCGCGCGGTCCGAGGTGAACATCACGAGCGGGAAGACAGCGAAGGAGAGCTGCAGCGAGAGGATGACCTGGCTGAGGATGAGCAGCTTCGCCGTGCCGCTCTCCCCGTACACGATCGCGACGATCACCGCCGGCACGACGGCGATCGCCCGCGTGATGAGCCGGCGCAACCAGGGCCGAAGCCTGATGTTGAGGAAGCCCTCCATCACGATCTGGCCGGCGAGCGTCCCCGTCAACGTCGAGTTCTGCCCGGAGGCGAGCAGCGCCAGCGCGAAGACGGTGCTCGCCCCGGCCACGCCGAGCAGCGGCGTGAGGAGCTTGTGCGCGTCCTGGATCTCCGCGACGGAGGTGTTACCGCGCGTGTGGAAGGTCGCCGCGGCGACGATCAGGATCGCCGCGTTGATGAAGAGCGCGAAGGAGAGCGCGATGGTCGAGTCGAGGAAGGCGAAGCGCACCGCCTCGCGCTTCCCCTCCGTGCTCGACTCGTAGCGCCGCGTCTGCACGATCGACGAGTGCAGGTAGAGGTTGTGCGGCATCACCGTCGCGCCGAGGATGCCGATCGCGATGTAGAGCATCTCGCGGTCGCGGACGATCCGCCCCGTCGGCACGAAGCCGCCGAGCACCGCGCCGACGTCGGGGCGCGAGATGAAGAGCTCGAAGAGGAAGCAGACGCCGACCGTCGCGATGAGCGCGACGACCAGCGCCTCGAGGAGGCGGAAGCCCTTGTGCTGCAGGAAGAGCACGACGAGGACGTCGAGCGCGGTGACGATGACTCCCAGCGCGAGCGGCATCCCGAAGAGCAGGTTGAGCGCGATCGCCGAGCCGATCACCTCGGCGAGGTCGCAGGCGGCGATCGCGATCTCGCAGAGGCCCCAGAGGAAGACGTTGACCGGGGTGCTGAAGTGGTCGCGGC
>JABFXM010000399.1 GCA_013361745.1 Gemmatimonadaceae bacterium
GAGCGCGCGAATCTCGCGAATGCCGCGGCCGTGGGGCTGCGGCGGGATGTCGAAGTCCACCTTGCGACACGCGATCTCGCCGCGTCGCACGTCGCGGATCCGCACGCCGATGTCCTCGAGCCCGAGCGTCGCCGGAAGCGCTCGCAGCCAGTCGGCGGAGAGGCCGACGTCGAGGAGCGCGCCAAGGGTCATGTCCCCGGAGATGCCGGAGAACGGATCGAAGATCGCGATCGGCATTGGGATGGATCGTAGCGCGCGCCGGTCAGGCGCGGTAGCTCGCCCCGCTCCCGGTATTGAAGACGACGATCTCCGCGTCGGGCGCGACCCTGCCCTCCGCGACGAGCTTTCGCGTCACGGCGAGCGCGCAGCCTCCCTCGGGCGCGGCATCGACACCGGTCGCGTGCGCCAGCGTCGCGGTGTCGCGGCGGATGTCGTCCTCTGACACCGCGGCTGCGTCTCCCCTGCTCTCGTAGAGCGCGCGCAGGATGAGCCGATCGCCCAGTGGCCCCGGGACGCGCAGCCCGCTCGCGTGCGTGCTCGGGTTCTCCCACGGCGTCGCGCGGTCGGCGTGCGCCGCGAAGGCACGCACCATCGGCGCGCAGCCTTCGGCCTGGGCGACGATCATCCGCGGGAGCGCGGCGTCCCGATCGAGCCAACCCCACCGTCGCATCTCGGCGAAGACCTTCCACATCCCGATCAATCCCGTACCGCCGCCGGTCGGATAGACGACGACGTCGGGGAGGCGCCAGCCGAGCTGCTCGGCGAGCTCGAGGCCCATCGTCTTCTTCCCCTCGATGCGGTACGGCTCGCGGAGGGTTGAGACGTCGAAGAAGCCCGACTCGGCGGCGAAGGCGCGCGCCTGCTTTCCGGCGTCCCCGATGTGGCCGGGAACGGTAACGAGGGTCGCGCCTAACGCCCGGATCGTGTCGAGGATCGTCTTCGGCGTCGTCTCCGGCGCGAAGACACGCGCGGGAAGGCCGGCGGCCGCGGCGTACGCCGCCATCGCCGCGCCGGCGTTTCCCGCGGTCGGTACGACGAGCCCGGGCACGCCCTGCGCGAGCGCGCGCGTGACGGCGGCGCTCATCCCGCGCGCCTTGAACGACGCGGTCGGGTTCAGCGCTTCGTCCTTGATCCACAACCGTCGAACACCGAGCTCGCGCGCGAGGCGCGGCGATTCGAGAAGCGGCGTCCCACCCTCGCCGAGCGAAACCGGCTTCTCGCGCTCGTGAAGTGGAAGGACCCAGGAGTAGCGCCACATGCTCCAGCCGTCGAGCGACTCGCGGCTCGGCCTGATGTCCCCGTACTCGACGAGCAGGGGCTGACCACACTTCGGGCAGACGGTGGCGAGGGTGTCGCCGTCCGCCGTGTAGTCGCAGGCGGAGCAATGCAGCGTCCAGTGAGCGCTCATTCGGGGGTAGCTGTGGTGATCGCTGGCGCCGGTGGCTCGGCGGCCTTGGTCGGGTTGGACTTGTCGAGCGCGTCGAGGATGCGCTGCGCGGAGGCGGCGGAGAACCCCGGCAGGGCGGCGATGGCATCGACGCCCGCGTCGCGCACGCCCTGCACGCTGCCGAACGCCTTGATCAGCACACGTCGCTTCGACGGACCCACGCCCGGAATGGAAAGCAATTCCGAGGTGACGGTACGCGCCGCGCGCCGCTGCCGCTGGAAGGTCCCCGCGAACCGGTGGGCCTCGTCGCGCGCCTGCTGCAGCACGCGCAGCGCGGGCGAGCGACGCGACAGTCGCAGCGACTCGCTGCGGCCGGGCACGAAGATCTCCTCTTCCCGCTTCGCGAGGCTGATGATCGGCAGGACCATCCCGTGCGCCTCGAGCGCCTCGCGCGCGGCATTGAGCTGACCTTTTCCACCGTCGATGACGACGAGGTCCGGAAGCGCCTTGCGCTCCTCGACGCGACGCGCGACGAAGCGTGAGACCACTTCCTTCATCGATGCGAAGTCGTCGATCCCCTCGACCGTCCTGATCTTGAACTTGCGGTACTCGGCGCGCAGCGGGCGCCCGTTCTGGAACCAGACGCAGGACGCGACGGTGTCGGTGCCCTGCGCGTGCGAGATGTCGAAGCAGACGATCGCGCGCGGGAGCCGCTGCAGGCCGAGCTCGCGCTGGAGCTCGTAGATCGGCTCCCCTGCGCGCTCGGTGGTCTCCTCGCTCGCGAGCCGCGACTCCTCGAGCAGATGACGCGCGTTCTGCTGCGCGAGCTCGATGATCTCGCGCCGCGGGCCGCGCTGCGGCACGTGGATCCGTGTGCCGCTCAGCGACTGTGCGAACAGCTCGCGATCGTCGAAGTCGAAGGGAACGAGCAGCTCGGGGGCACGCTCGTCGAGCGTCAGGTACGCGCGGGCGAGATACGCCGCGAGGACGGTCGCGTCGGGCTCGTCGTCGACGTTGTCCAGGAAATGGTGCTCGCGGGCGAGCAGCTTGCCGTCCCGGACGCGAAGGATCGCGACGACCGCATCGCTCCCATCGCGTGCGTAGCCGATGACGTCGCGGTCGCCGCCCTCGACCTGGAGAACCACGGTCGGCTCCTCCATCGTCTCGAGCTTGCGCAGCACGTCACGCAGCTCGGCGGCGCGCTCGAAGTCGAGATTCTGCGCCGCGTCGGCCATGCGCTCCTTCACGCGACGCACGACTTCGTCGGTGCGGCCGTCGAGGAAGAGCACGACCTCGTCGATCATCGCGCAGTATTCCTCCTGCGTCTGCGCGAGGATGCAGGGCGCCTTGCACCGGCCAATGTGGTAGTCGAGGCATGGCCGCTCGGGCATGCTCTTCGGCATGTCGTAGTTGCAGGACCGCACCGTGAAGATGCGCTTCACCACGTTGAGCGCGCGGCGCATCGCGGCAACGTCGGTGTACGGGCCGAAGTAGCGCGAACCATCGCTCTCGAGCCGTCGCGTCACGTAGACGCGCGGGAAGGGCTCGTGGAGGGTGACCTTGATGTACGGGTACGACTTGTCGTCGCGGAGCGCGATGTTGAAGCGCGGCCGGTACTCCTTGATCAGCGTCGCCTCGAGCACCAGTGCGTGCGCCTCGGTGGGCACGACGATCGTCTCCACGTCGACCGCGTGTATCATGAGCGCGCGCGTCTTCGGGCTCGCGCGGTGGTCGCCGTTCACGTAGCTGCGGACACGCGAGCGCAGCCGCACGGCCTTGCCGACGTACAGCACGGTTCCCTCCCCGTCCTTCCAGAGATAGACCCCTGGGGACTCGGGGAGCGTGGGAACCTTGGCGGCGAGAAGGTCGGTGGTCATCGTGGCGAGTTGTCCACCACGATATTACTCAGCGGGCGCGCCGGCGTGCCACCCGACCGACGAGCGCGCTCGCCTCGGGAATGCGGAGGAGCGTGGTCATGCCGAGGTAGACCGCGCCGTAGAGCGCGGTGGTGAGGACCGCGCTCGGGAGCCGAGGCATTCCGTGCACAAGTCGCCATTCGCCCCACGCCACCGCAGCGGCCACGAGGGCGGAGAGATACACCAGCGCGAGATTGCGCCGCGAGACGTCGACGTGCCCGATGCGCGCCTGCACCGCGCGTCGGAGCAACGCGAACTCGACCCATGCCGCGAGTCCGGCGGACGCGGTGAGACCGCTCGCTCCCCAGCGTGGCGAAAGCCCGAGCCATCGCGGAAGGTGCAGCGCGAACAGGTAGCCGAGCGCGATCGTGAGCGCGACGCGAACGACGGCGAAGCGGAGCGGAGTCTTCGTGTCGCGCCGCGCGTACAGCACCGACGAGTAGAGCCGCCCGCTCGTCGCCGCGAGAAGCCCGACGGCCGAGCCGGCGAGGATCGCCCAGACGTAGCGCGCGTCGGCCGAGGTGAAGCGCCCCGAGCGAAAGACGATCGTCGCCAGCACGTCGCCGATGGCGAGGAACGCGACGCCCGACGGCACGACGAAGAAGGCGAGCCGCCGCAGCCCCGCGGCGACGCGGGCGCGGAGGATCGCGGCGACGCTCTCCTCGTCACCACCGACGGCCGACATCGCGGGAAGCTCCGCCGCCGATACCGCCATCCCGAAGAGACTGACCGGCAGCATGTAGAGCGTCTGCGCATTGCTGATCGCGGTCACGGCCCCCGTCGGGAGATAGCTCGCGATGACGACGTCGACGAAGGCGCTGATCTGACTCACCCCGCGGCCGATGAAGACGGGGCCGAAGGAACGCGTCACCTCGCGGACGTGCTCGTTGCCGCGGCCGATGCCGAGGTGCAGACGCGGCACGAGGCGAAGCACGGCGGGCAGCTGCACGAGGAACTGCAGCGCGCTCCCGATCACCGAGCCCCACGCGAGCCAGAGCGCGAGCGTCTCGAGCGAGGCTCCGGCCACGGTGCGCCCGCCCGCGATCAGCGTCGCGATCATCGCGACATTCCAGATAACAGGCGCCATGTACGACAGCAGGAAGCGCCGATGGCTGTTCAGGATCCCCAGGCACCACGCCGAGAGCACGAGCAGGCCGGCGCCGGGAAAGAGGATGCGCACCAGCCGTACGGTGAGAGCGCGCTTCTCGCCCTCGAACCCCCCGGCGAGGATGCCGGTGAGCGCCGGCGCGGCGATGACGCCGACGAGCACGATCACGGCGACGATCAGCGCGAGCAACGTCGCGATCGCGCCGGCGAGCCGCCCTGCTTCTTCCTCGTCGTCGCGGGCGAGCAGGCGGGCGTAGGCAGGAATGAACGACGCGGAAAGGACGCCCTCGCCGAAGACGTTCTGGAGGAAGTTCGGGATGCGGAACGCCGCGCTGAAGACGTCGGCCGCCGCGCTCAGCCCGAAGTAGTGCGCGAAGACGCGCTGTCGGACGAGCCCCGCGATGCGGCTCGCGAAGATTCCGCTCGCGACGAGGAACGCGTGTCGCCCGCCGCGGTCGCTCGAATCGACCTTCGGTTCCCGCGCGCGCTCCGCCGTCGTGCTCACTCCCCCACCATCGACTGCGCCCACCGGCTCGCCTCGTCTCGCATCCGATTCAGGAGCTCCGGCCCATAGCGGGCGAGGAGCGGAATGAGGTTCAGCGCCCGTTCCTGCCGCCTGCCTAACGGCGAGAGCGATCCGCGGACGGTCCCGAGGCGCTGCATCGTTTCCGCCTCGCGTCGCTTCGCCGCGGCGAGCAGCC
>JABFXM010000257.1 GCA_013361745.1 Gemmatimonadaceae bacterium
TGGCGCCCGGGACCAGCTGCGCGCCATGCGGGTCGAACCAGCGAAGCCATGCAGCGGTACCCGCGCGCGCGACGTCGGCGGCGAAGGCGCGGTCGGCCGCCTTCAGGTCCTCGGGAGAGGCGCCGCGCCCGGCGTGCAGGCGGGCGGCGCACGCGGCGAAACCCATGGCCAGCGCGGCGAGGGCCAGCGCGCCGGAGCGTCCGCGAGAAGAAGCGATCGTCGTCATGGCGTCGATGAAGTGGTGACGCCCGCTGTGTGAGCTACGCGGCGGCCTGCACCGCCTCGTAGACGCGGGCGTCGACGAACGTGCCGAGCAGCTCGCGATCCAGCAACCCCTCGCGTGCCTCCGCATGCAGGATGTCGAGCGCCTCGGTGACGCCGACCGCGCGCTTGTATGGACGGTCGCTCGCCGTGAGCGCGTCGTAGATGTCGGCGATGGTCATCATCCGCGTCTGCACCGGGATGTCCGGCGCGCCGACCTGTCGCGGATAGCCCTGGCCGTTGAGCTTCTCGTGGTGGCCGTACGCGATCTCGGGGATGCCGCGGAGCTCGCGCGTCCAGGGGATCTGCTGCAGAAAGCGGTAGGTGTGCGTGACGTGCGACTCGATCTCGCGCCGCTCGCTCTCGTCGAGGTTGCCCTTGGTGATCGAGAGGAAGCGCAGCTCGCGCTCGTCGAGGAGCGGGCGCTCCTCTCCGTTCGCGTCGACGTAGCGCTGCTCGCCGAGCCGCTGCAGCTCCTCGAACTGGCCCTCGTGCAGCACCGTGGGCTCGTTCGCCTCGAGGATGGCGCGGCGGTACTTCTCGAGCTCCAGCCGGCGCGCCCGGAGCCGGCCCTCGAGCTCACGCACCGCCTCGTCGTAGCGCATCGCGCCGTACCGGAGGAGGTGCGCGGCGCGAGCGCGCTCGAACTCGAGCTCCGCGCCCTGGATCATGAAGGCGAACCGGTGCTCGATCAGCGCGAGATCGTGCGGATAGAGCTTCTTCTCCTTCACGAGCACCTCTTCCCGCACGCCGACCTTGCCGAAGTCGTGCAGAAGGCCCGCGTAGCGCAGCTCGCGCAGCTGCTCGCGCGAGAAGCGCAGTCCGGAGTAGCGGCCGCTGCCTCCGCGATCGACCGCTTCCGCGAGGCCGACCGACATCGTCGCGACCCGCCCGGAGTGACCGTGCGTCGTCGGGTCGCGCGATTCGATCGCGGTGACCGCCGCGGTGACGAAGCCCTCGAACAGCCGCTCGATGTCCTCGTACAGCAGCGAGTTCTCGATCGCGACCGCCGCCTGCGAGGCGAGCGCGGTCACCAGCTCGACGCTCCGCCGGTCGAAGGAGATGACCTCCCACTGGACCTTGTCGGGTGAGCCGAGCCGCGTCTCCGCGCTGCGCTTGCGGTTGATGAGCTGCAGCACGCCGACGATCTCGTCGCGGTGCGACTTCATCGGGATGACGAGCATCGACTTCGTGCGGTAGCCGAACTTGTCGTCGAAGCTCCGGTTCTGCTTGAACGAGGAATCGTCCGGCAGCAGATAGACATCGGGGATCACGAGCGGCTCACCGGTCGCGGCGGCGTAGCCGGAGAGGCTGGTGTGATCGACGGGGACGGTGAATTCCGTGAAGGGGAGGTTGGGGAGCGAGTGGTTCTGCGAGAGTTTGAAGCGCAGCGTCGCCGGCTTCCCGTCCTCCTCACGCTCGACGAGGTAGATCGAGCCGGCATCGCTCGCCGTGAGGCGCCGCGACTGGCTGAGGATCATGTCGAGCAGGGTCAGGAGGTCGCGCTCGTGCGAGAGCGCGACGCCGACGCGCGTCAGCTCGGTGAGCTCGTGATAGCGCTCTCCCTCGGCGGCCTTCGCGTTGCGCGCCGCGACGAGACAGGCCGCGTGGCGGAAGCCGCCGCGAAGCTGCGTGATCACCGTTCCCGGCGCGGCGCCGCCGGGGACGAAGCTCGTGAGGAGGTCCTGCGGGAAGTCGTCGCGCGGGGCGTCCTCGCCCGTGTCGCCCCAGCCCACGATCGCCGCCACGGCGGCGAGCTCCTCGAGCGACGCGCGGTCACCGGCGACGCTCGCGAGGAGCGTCCGGTCGAGGAGGATCACCGTCGGACGATTCGCGTCGAGCGCGGTCGCGCGCGGGAGCACGTGCACGCGTCGCACCTCGACGTCGTCGTCGCGACGGCCGAGGGGGGCCGGGGTGAGCGTCCGTCCGATGCAGGCGACGAGGAGCGGCTTCACGCGGAGCGCTCCGCGGACGGACGGGCCGGCGGCCGCACTCGCACGGTCGCCGGCGTCCGCTGCCTAACGCTCAAGTGCCTCTCTTCGGCGCGTCGATCCGGTCGAGCGCCTTCCGCGCCGGCGCGTAATCGGGAAACTTCTCGAGCGCCGCGCGGTAGAGCTTCTTCGCCTCCTGCGGACGGCCGCCGTTCTCCTCGGCGATCGCGCGCGAGTAGAGCATCACGACCTGGAACGGAGGCTTCGGCACAGGGCGCGCGCTCGCCGTGCGTGCAGGCATCGGCGGGAGCTTCAACCCCGAGTTCAGCTTCGCGGCGAGACTCGTGATCATGTCCGAGAAGTCGTCGGTCTTCGCCTGCACGCTCTCGACGTGCTCGATGCGGCCGGTCTCGACGTCGACGGCGCGCGCGTCCAGACGCATGCGGCCTTTCCGGTCGGTCACGTAGCTGCCGAAGATCATGTGATGCACGCCGAGCAGCTTCCCGACGCGCGCCGCGGTGGCCGCGTCGACGGAGCCCGAGGTGCCGAGCTTCTGCTCGGCGACGAGCTTGTCGAGCTGGTCGCGCTCGATGACGCGGATCCCCGGGTTCGCGGAGAGCTCGCTCGTGAGAATGTCGGCGATGCCCGCCCGCAGCGGGTCGAGCTCCTCGTGCTCCTTTCCGATCGCGCCGTTGTTGAAGTGCATCACGGCGACGGTGGGGCGATCGTCGGCGGCGGGCGCGGCGCCCTGCGCGCGGAGCGCGGGTGCGCCGAGCAGCGCGAGGGCGGCGATCACGGGGAAGGAACGGAGTGCGTATCGAAGCATGAGCTCCTCCAGGAGCTACACAGTCAGCGTCAGCCCCTCGGCGGCAGCGATCACCGCGAGGTTACGGCCCCGCCGCGCCACGAGGGCGCGGCATTCCTGCATCCTGCGAAAGACATCGTCGTCCGTGCGCTCGGGCTTGTGATGAAAGAGCACCAGGCGCTCGACTCCCGCGTCGAGCGCCAGCTCGACCGCGTCCTCGTACGTCGAATGTCCCCAGCCGCGATGATGGTCGTACTCCTCGCGGGTGTACATCGTGTCGTGTATGAGTACCGACGCACCGCTGACGAAGTTCACGAGCTGATCGCGCCAGTCCTTGGGCGTGTCGTACGCCGCGGTGGCGTTCAGCTCGTTGTCACTGATATAGACGAGCGCGCTGCCCGCTCCGTTACCGGTCGCGAAGCGATAGCCGAGGGCGCCGCCGGGATGGCGCACGGGGAACGCGCTGACCGAGTAGCTCGAGCCGGCGGCATCGCCGGGGGCGAGCTCGCGGAAATCGATGACCGCGTCGAGCTGCTCGAAGGTGACCGGGAACACCACCGGCGACATCTGGTCGCGGACGACGCGATCGATGCTCGTCTCGAGGGACTTGGAGCCCCAGATGGTGAAGTGGTTTCCGCGCTGGAAGATCGGGCCGAAGAAGGGGAGCCCCTGGATGTGGTCCCAGTGCGCGTGGGTCAGGAAGATGTCGCCGGCGATCGGCGCGCCGTTCGCGCGCTCGATGAGCGAACGCCCGAGCTCCCGGATCCCCGTGCCCGCGTCGAGGATGATCAGCCACCCGTCGTCGGTGCGGAGCTCGACACAGGGCGTGTTGCCGCCATATCGGACCGTCTTCGATCCGGGACTGGGGATGGACCCGCGCGTTCCCCAGAATTGTACGCGGAGACTCATTGCCTCACGGGCGAAGAAGAATCAGGCAAGCTCTGGCGCCGCGCCATATCGCGCCGCACCCCGCCGCACGCCCCGGCGGTGACCGCGATCACGCCGAAGCGCGCACGCTCGCTCGCTGTTCCAGCGCGTTGCGGTCGGTGATCTGGATCTGACGCCGCTCGACCGCGATCCAGTTCGCCTCCTGGAAATCCTTCATCGCGCGCGAGACCGTCTCGCGGCTCGCGCCGATCATCTGGGCGATGGTCTGGTGGGTGAGCGGCTTCTCGATGCGGTCACCGCCCGATTCGGTGGCGGCGTCGAGGAGGAGCCGCGCGATGCGCCCCGGGACGTCGAGGAGGACGAGCCCACCGATCTTCTCGTCGGCGCGACGGAGGCGGCGCGAGAGGCCCTGGAGCATCGCCCAGGCGACCGCGGGGGAGCGCTCGACGCGGGCGCGGAAATCCTCGCGGCGGAGCACGAGCATCGTCGCGTCCTCCATCGCGATCACGTGCGCCGACCGCGGCTGCTCGTCGATGAGCGACAGCTCGCCGAAGTGCTCGCCGACGCCGAGCACGCCGAGGATCACCTCGCGCCCGTCCTCACCGACGAGGACGACCTTCACGCGACCCTGGCGCACGATGAAGAGCGAGTCGCCGGGATCGTCCTCGAAGAGAATGACGCTGCCCTTCGGGTAGGTCTTCTCCCGCGTGATGGCCGCGAACTCCTGGAGCGTGTCGCGCTCGAGGTTCGCGAAGAGCGGCACGGTCGCGAGAAAGTCGATGATGTCCATGGCAGGAGCGGTGGCGGGTGTTGGTGAACCCCGGGCAAGTCTACCCGGCGCATGGGGCGATGTCAAACCTGCAAGGCGTTGTCGGCTTGTCTTTTAGGGTCGATTCCGGTTAGATTATATGGCTGATCGATCCACGTTTTACCACGAGGTGCCCGTGAAGACCGAAATTCATCCCGTGTACGCGACGGCGACCGTGAAGTGCGGTTGCGGCAACACGTTCCAGACCCGTTCGACGATCCCCGAGCTGCACACCGACGTGTGCTCGGCCTGCCACCCGTTCTACACGGGCAAGCAGAAGTTCATCGACACCGCGGGGCGCATCGACCGCTTCCGCCAGAAGTTCGGGAAGAAGGCCTGAGCGAACAGACGGACAGCCTCCTGCGCGATCGGCTCGCCGACGCGCTGGAGCGTGCGTCGGCGATCGAGC
>JABFXM010000188.1 GCA_013361745.1 Gemmatimonadaceae bacterium
CGCCAAAACCGCGCGATCCCCGGACGCGCACCGAGCCCCCACGCGACCCGCCCCGGTTCGGCAAGACCGCCTAACGCGACACGAAGCGTACCAGCGCGTAGTCCCGCGCTCCCTTCCGCAGCAGCGCGTGCCCCCCGGCGAGCAGCGATCCCTCGTCGATCGTCCGCGCCGCCATCGTGATTCGCGCGCCGTTCACGTACACGCCCCCCTGCTCGACGAGCCGCTTCGCCGCGCCGCGCGACGCGGCGAGGCTCGTGCTCACCAGCAGGTCGAGCACGTCCGCGCTCGCCGCGGGGAGCGGCGCTTCGGCGGTCGTGATCTCGCGGCTCAGTGCCTCCACCGCGTCGCCCGACAGCGATCGCGCGTCGGCGCCCCCGAAGAGCAGCCCGCTCACCTCCGCCGCGACCCGCGCCGCGTCTACGCCGTGCAGCCGCGCCGTCACGTCGCGCGCGAGCGCACGCTGCGCCTCGCGCTTCTCCGGATGCTCGGCCACGTCGCGCTCGAGGGCCTCGATCTCCGCGCGCGGCAGCAGCGAGAAGTAGCGCAGCAGCCGGCCGACGTCGCGATCGTCCGCGTTCACCCAGAACTGGTAGAAGCGGTAGGGCGACGTCAGCTGCGGATCGAGCCAGACCGCGCCCCCCTCGCTCTTCCCGAACTTCGTCCCGTCCGCCTTCATCATCAGCGGCATCGTCAGGACGTGCGCCTCGCCTGCGCCCGAGCGGCGGATCAGCTCCATCCCCGCCGTCATGTTCCCCCACTGGTCGCTCCCGCCGAGCTGCACGCTCACCTCGTCGCCGCGCTTCAGCTCGAGGAAATCGTACGCCTGCAGCAGCATGTACGAGAACTCCGTGTACGAGATCCCCGCGTCGAGCCGCGACTGCACCGAATCCTTCGCCAGCATGTAGTTCACGGTGAAGTGCTTCCCGACGTCGCGCATCAGGTCGAGCGCGCCCAGCTTCAGCAGCCAGTCGGCGTTGTTGCGCATGCGTGCCGCGCTCGCGCCGCTGAAGTCGAGGAAGTGCTCGAGCTGCGCGCGGATCCCGCGCGCGTTCTCCTCCACCTGCTCGAGCGTCATCAGCGCGCGCTCCGTCGTCTTCCCGCCCGGGTCGCCGATCAGCCCCGTGCCGCCACCGACGAGCGCCACCGGCCGATGCCCCGCGCGCTGCGCGTGCACGAGCCCCATGATCGGCACCATGCTCCCCACGTGCAGGCTCGCCGCCGTCGGATCGAAGCCGGCGTAAATGCCGCGCGGGTCGCGCAGCCAGTCGGCGATGCCGTCGGTATGCTGGTAGAGCAGTCCGCGCCAGGAAAGCTCGTCGAGAAGCGAAAGGGACTCGGCCATGGCACAAAAATAGACCGCGCGGGGTCGAATGTCACAGGACCGACGCACCCATGTGCGCCCACCCGCGCCGCGGGTTAGCTTCTCGTCTCCAGCTTCCGTCCGCTCTCAGTGGCCTTCTTCCGCGATTTCCGGCGGCGCCACCCTCGCCTCGTGCGCTCGGTGTTCGTCGTCGCGACCTTCCTCGTCACGTTCGTGCTCGGCTCGCTCTACGCGGGGTGGGCGCTGGTCTGCCGTGACGACGCGTGCCCGTCCATCGACGTCCTCGAGGACTACACCCCGCGCCAGACCTCGAAGCTGTACGCCGCCGACGGTCGATTCATCGCCGAGATCGGGCTCGAGCGGCGCACGCTCGTGCCGTTGCGCGACATCCCGCGCGTCGTGCGCGAAGCCTTCGTCAACACCGAGGACAAGCGCTTCTACGAGCACGCCGGCATCGACTGGTATCGTGTCTTCGGCGCCGGGCTGAGGAACATTCGCGCCGGCGGCTACGCGCAGGGGTTCTCGACGGTCACGATGCAGCTCGCGCGCAACGTCTTCCCCGAGCGCATCTCCCGCGAGAAGAACCTCGTCCGCAAGCTGAAGGAGGCGAAGGTCGCCCGCGCGATCGAGGCGCGCTACAGCAAGGACAAGATCCTCGAGCTCTATCTCAACCAGATCTACCTCGGCAACGGCGCCTACGGCGTCGAGACTGCGTCGCAACGCTACTTCGGCAAGTCCGTCCGCGACCTCAACCTCGCCGAGGCGGCGACGCTCGCCGCGCTGCCGAAGGCGCCCGAGCGCTACAACCCGCGCCGCTTTCCCGACCGCGCGGTGCAGCGCCGCAACACCATCATCGAGCTGCTCCGCCGCGACGCGAAGATCTCCGACGAGGACGCACGCCTCGCCAAGGCGTTCCCCCTCAAGCTCGGCGGCCGTACCGAATCGGGCGAGGTCGCGCCCTACTTCGTCGAGTGGGTGCGCCGCCAGCTGGACGCGCAGTTCGGCCAGCAGCTCTACGAGCAGGGGCTCAAGGTCTACACCACGCTCGACCTCGACATGCAGGGCGCCGCCGAGCGCGCGATGGAGGGGCAGCTCCGGAAGATCGAGGCGGGGGAGTACGGCAAGTACAACCACATCTCCTACGAGCAGTACGTCGCGAGCGCCGCGGGCGGGGAAGAGAACGGCGCCAACTCGCCGTATCTGCAGGGCGCCTTCGTCGCGATCGACCCGCGCACCGGCGCGGTCCGCGCCCTCATCGGCGGCCGCGACTTCGACGACTCGAAGTTCAACCGCGCGACGCAGGCGCTCCGCCAGCCCGGGTCCACCTTCAAGCCCATCGTGTACTCGACGGCGGTGCAGAACGGCCGTCCCGCGTCGTACATCCTCGACGACTCGCCGATCGTCCGCGACCTCGGCAACGGTCAGACGTGGACGCCGCAGAACTACGATCTCAAGTTCGAGGGGCCGATCCCGATGCGCCGCGCGCTGATGCTCTCGCGGAACATCCCGACGATCAACCTCGGCATCGAGCTCGGCGAGCAGAGCGTGATCGACATGGCGCGCCGCTTCGGACTCTCCACGGACATCCCGCCATATCCCTCGATCCACATCGGCTCCGCCGACGTCTACCCGATCGAGATGATCGCCGCCTACTCCGCCTTCGCGACGTTAGGCACCCGCGCCGCGCCGATCGGCATCGTCCGCGTCGAGGACGCGAAGGGCAACGTCCTCTGGGAGCCGCAGCCGGTGCGCTCGCAGGTGCTGTCGCAGGAAGAAGCCTGGCTGATGGTCGACATGCTCAAGGATGTGGTGCAGCACGGCACCGCGAACGGCGCCGTGTGGCAGGCCGGCTTCCGCATCCCCTCCGGCGGCAAGACGGGCACCACCAACGACGGCACCGACGTCTGGTACATCGGCTTCACCGCGGATCTCGTCGCCGGCCTCTGGATGGGGCTCGACAAGCCACAGAAGATCAAGGGGAACGCGCAGGGCGGCGTTCTCGCCGCGCCCGCCTACACGACGTTCATGAAGGAGGTCTACTCGCGGAAGCCCGCCCCTCCCGACTGGCCGCGCCCCGAGGGGATCATCGTCCGCGAGATCGACCGCACGACGGCGAAGCTGAAGAACCCCTTCTGCCCGCCGGAAGTCGTCGTCACCGAGTTCTACATCCCGGGCACCGAGCCGATCGAGGAGTGCCCCGTGCATTCGCCCTTCACCGGCGTGCTCGACTCCACCGGCGTCGGCGGCGGCGTCCAGCCGGCCGACACGACCCACGGCGCGCGCGTGACGCCGGGAAGCGTCCCTCTGCCGCAGCCCTCGCGGCCGGTCGTGCCTAACGTGCGTCGCGACTCGACGAATCCATTCGGGGGCCAGAAGCCGGAGTGATGCACGTGCAGGCGAACGAGCGATGCACGGGGCAACGATATCGCGCAGCACGATGCGCGAATCGCGAAGGGCTTCGGTCAGCCGGGCAGTGGCGTCCCGAGGCCCGTTCGTGCGACGTGCTGCGTTCATCGCGGTATCGTTGCCCCATGCATCGCTGGTTCGAGTGAACGTGCATCCCCCGAAACCTGAATGCCCTACACGCCAGTCGACCTTCACGCGCACACCACCTTCTCCGACGGCGCGCTGACCGTCGCGCAGCTCGTCGACACGGTGCGCGCGCGTGGCGTCCGGCCGAGCGTCGCCGATCACGTCTCGGGGGACATCCGCGGCGCGTTGCACTCCGCCGCCGACGTCGAGCGTTACCTCGACACCCTCGACCAGTACGACGTCCTCCGTGGTGGCGAGTTCTGCTGGCACTGCGACGTCTGGCGCGAGATCCCCGACGCGCTCGCGCGCCGCTTCACGCATCGACTCGGGAGCCTCCACGCGGTCTGGCTGCCTGACGGCGACCTGCTGCACGCCTTCTCGAGCCCGTGGCCGGCCGGGCTCGACCCGCAGGTCTACATGGACGTCCACGTCGAGAACCTCGAGCGCTTCGCCGCCGAGATGCCGGTCGACCTTATCTCGCACCCGACGCTGCTCCCCATGGCGCTCCGCAAGATCCCCCTCGAGGAGCTCTGGACCGAGCCGCGCGAGGAGCGCGCCGTCGCCGCCCTCGCCGCCGCGGGGATCGGGTTCGAGATCTCCAACCGCTATCGCCCGCACGAGCGCTTCGTCCGCCGCGCGATCGACCGCGGCCTCCGCATCTCCCTTGGCTCCGATGGCCACAACGCCCAGCAGGTCGGCGATGTCGCCTGGCCCCTCGCCCTCGCCCGCCGCCTCGGCGTCCCGGATGACGAGCTGTACGACCCGCTCGTCCATGGGAGCAGGCTTTCGAACTGACGGGGCGGGGTTTCGGAAACGGCGGGGCGGGTTCCGTTGAAAGAGCGGGGCGGGGAGCCGGGTACCGCGGCGCGGGGCGCGAGGGGCGGGAAACCACCTCTAAGGACTGAGCCCGACGCGCGGCGCCTGCAGCGCCGCTGTCGGCCTCTTGATTCGATGGCTCGGGTCGGGGGTCTTGTCGCGGGTCCCGTCGGAGCTTGTCAGCGGGCTGGCATCGCGTGATTCCCAGGGGAGAACAGCCGAGTTGCTGAGGCTCGTGAGAACAGCAATGCCTTCAGGCAGTTCTCAAGACTCTCAGAGCCTCGGCCATCTCCCTGCCAACCGCGCGATGCGCGAATGCCCGCGAGCCCCGACGCGACCCGCTTGGAAGCGCCGATGAGCCGACAGTCCCGCCCCCCCCCGCCACCCCGCCCCGCAGTAT
>JABFXM010000135.1 GCA_013361745.1 Gemmatimonadaceae bacterium
GGCGCGCTTGACGACCGCCGCGGTCGCGCGCTTGCGGATCATCATCGCCGCGCCGAGCACGTGGAAGGCGAAGAGGAAGGCGAGGACGCGATGGGTGAGCTGCAGGTGCACCAGCGCCGAGTTGTCCGAGCGGTACACCCGGCAGGTCGGGAAGCCGAGGCAGGCGCCGGCGGCGCCGAGGTTCGCGGTGAGCGCGCCGAAGACGAGGACGACGAAGGCGAGGATCACGGCGACGCGCGCGACGCGCCACGACTTCGCCGCCGCGGCGAGAGCGACCGCGTCGCTCGAGAGCGGGACCGCGCGCGGCGCGCCGAACCCGCCCGCGCGCACAGCGGCGACCACGATCGTCGCCAGCAGCGCCATCGCGAGCGCGAGGTGCGTGACGATCACGAAGGGATTGAGCCGCAGCTTGATGGTCACGGCGCCGAGGAGCGCCGTCGCGACGACGACGCCTAACGCTCCCGCGGCGGGGCCGAGCACTCCCCCGCGTCCGCCGACGCCGGCCTCGTCGCGCCGCCGCCAGGCCGCGTACGCGAGCGCCGCCGCGGCGACGGTGACGAAGAGCGCGAGGTAGCGGTGCGACAGCTCGACGATGAGGTCGGGGCGGTCGAGGGGCGGGAACCAGTAGCCGGCGCACTTCGGCCAGTGCTCGCCGCATCCCCAGCCCGAGCCGGTGATGCGCACGATGGCGCCGAAGACGATCTGCAAGAAGGCGATCGCGAGCGCGACGTACGAGAGTCGGCGGAGGGTCTTCATCGGGGGATGCCGCGCCAGGTGTAGAAGAGGAGCACCGCGAGCGCGAGCGCGGGGACGACGGCCCAGAGGATCTCGAGGGCGCGGCGTTGGCTGGGAAGGTTTCCGGTCTCTCCCTCCGCGATCGCGGGGACGTCCGCCACCGGGTGCGGCCGCGAGACGCGCACGGTCGCGACCACGAGCGCCAGCTGGGCGACGAGGGCGACGAGGGCGGAGATCCAGAAGAGCACGGCGGTCATGAAGCGACGCGCCGGCGGGGGGAGAGGTGCTGCGTCGGCAAGGTGGATTAAAGGTCGTCGGTTGGTCAGGGTGGGTCAATCCTCATCGAGTCCAACGTGCGGTTCCACGTTGACGTGGGTTCCACGTTCAACGTGGGAGTTGACGTGGGACGGGGAATCGATGGCGGGGCGGGGGACGACGTGAGACGTGGGAGGACGTGAAACGTGGGAGTTCGCCCTTCCACGTCCCACGTCTCTCCACCCTCCACGTCGTCCCCCCATTCACAACTCGCTCCCCCGTCCCACGTCAAATCCCACGTCGCACGTGGAACCCACGTCAACGCGCGCAAACCCGCCTTCCAAGGCAGCTCGTAAGCGCGTACCATTGGCGATGCCCGAATCCACGCACGCCGTCCTCCCCCGTCGTATCGGTCTCTGGACCGCCGTCGCGGTGCTCGTCGGCTCGACGATCGGCTCGGGAATCTTCCGCTCCCCGGCGGGGATCGCGCAGAAGCTCCCCGGTCCGCTGCCGATGCTCTCGGTGTGGGCGATGGGCGGACTGTTCGCGCTCTGTGGTGCGTTGTCTCTCGCCGAGGTCGCGGGCGCGTATCCGCGGACCGGCGGGGTGTACGCGTACATCCGCGAAGGGTGGGGGGCGCTGCCCGCCTTTCTCTTCGGGTGGTCGGAGCTCGTGGTGATCCGCGCCGCGTCGCTCGGCGCGGTCTCGATCACCTTCGCCGCGTATTTCCTCCGCTTCCTCGGTCTCGATCCGACGAAGGAGCCGTACGCGACGCGCGCGCACTGGATCGCCGCGGTGGCGATCGCGCTCACCGCGACGTTCAACTACGTGGGCGTGCGGTGGGGAGCGCTCGTGCAGAACCTGACGACGCTCGCGAAGTACGCGGGGCTCGTGGTGATCGTGCTCGTCGCACTGGCGATCGGGCTGCCGCACACCGGCGGGCACTTCACGCCCGCCAACCCGCCGGGGAGCTTCTCGATCGCGCCCTTCGGGCTCGCGCTGGTCGGCGTGCTCTGGGCGTTCGACGGCTGGGCGGACCTCAGCTTCGTCGCCGGCGAGGTGAAGGATCCGCGGCGGACGCTGCCGCGGGCGCTGATCATCGGCACGCTTGCGGTGATCGCGATCTACCTGCTCGCGAACGTCGCGTATCTGTCCGTGATGACGGTGGACGAGATCGCGCACTCGCCGCTCGTCGCGGCGGACGTCGCGGCGCGGGTGATCGGGCCCGCGGGTGTGGTGTTCGTCGCGACGACGGTGATGCTCTCGACCTTCGGGACGCTCAACGGCTCGCTGCTCACCGCCCCGCGGATCTTCTTCGCGATGGCGGACGACGGATTGTTCTTCCGCCCCGTGGCGCGCGTGCACCCGCGCTTCGAGACGCCGTACGTCGCGATCGCGCTCACGGCCGCGCTGGGGATCGTCTTCGTGCTGCTGCGGACCTTCGAGCAGCTCGCCGACGCCTTCGTGACGGCGATCGTGCCGTTCTACGCGCTGGGCGTCGCGTCGATCTTCGTGCTGCGGAAGCGCGCCGACTACGACGCGCCGTATCGGGTGCCGCTCTATCCGATCGTCCCCGCGCTCTTCGTGCTGGCGACCGTGATGCTCCTCGTCAACGCGACGATCGACCCGTCGAGCCGCGCGCCGACGCTGGCGGTGTTCGGGATCGTGCTGATCGGGATTCCCGTCTTCTACCTGACGGTCGGCCGGCGGCGCGCGGCGGCGAGCGAGTAGGGACGCGCAACGGCCCCGTCACGGCGGGCCGTTTCTATTGCCCGGCGGGTCGTCGGGGGATAGCTTGGTGGCGCCCGAGGCCGGGGGTACAAGGCCCCCTCGGGCCCGACGAACGCTTCTCGCTCCATCAGCTCGCGGTTCTGCCCTTGCGCCTTCTGATCCCCGGCGCGCCGCATCGCTTACTCAGCGGAGAGACCCTACATGCAATCTCGTCGTTCATTCGCAACCCTCGTCGCCCTGCTGCTCGGGCTCGCGGGGGTTGCCCCTCGCGTGACCAGCGCGCAGGTGACGACCGGTACGATCACCGGCACGGTGACTGGTGAGCAGTCGCAGCCGCTGGAGGACGTGCAGATCCAGGTGCTCAGCCGCGCGACGGGCTTCTCGCGCGGTGTTCGCACCAACTCCTCCGGTCGCTACACCGTCCCCGGCCTCGAGGTCGGCACGTACGACGTGACCGTCCGCCGCATCGGCTTCGCGGCCCAGACGCGCGCCGTCACGGTGAGCCTCAGCCAGGCGAGCCGCGCCGACTTCGCGCTCACCACGCAGGCGGCGGTGCTCAGCACCGTCACCACCACCGCGGCGCGTGACGAGGTCATCACCCCGACCCGCACCGGCGTGCAGACGACGGTGAGCGACACCGCGCTGCGCCGGCTGCCGACGCTGAACCGCAACTTCACGGACTTCGTCGCGCTGACGCCGCAGGTGTCGAACGCGGGCCCCGGCCTCTCCGGCGGCGGCACGAACAACCGCTACAACAACATCCAGATCGACGGCGCCACCGAGGCGGACCTCTTCGGGCTCGGCTCGACGGGCCAGCCGGGCGGCCAGGCGAGCGGCAAGTCGATCGGCCTCGAGGCGGTGAAGGAGTATCAGGTCCTCCTCACCCCCTTCGACGTGCGGCAGGGCAACTTCGCCGGCCTCCTCGTCAACGCGGTCACGAAGAGCGGGACGAACGAGTTCCACGGCTCGGCGCTGGGGATGACGCGCAATCAGGGGCTGACCCGCACGCAGCCGTACATCAACAAGTACGACCAGTCGCAGTACGCCTTCTCGGTCGGCGGCCCGATCGTGAAGGACAAGGCGTTCTTCTTCGTGAACCCCGAGTTCCAGACGCGGTCGACGCCGGCGTCCGGTCTCTACCTCGGCGGCCCCTCGGTGAACGGGATCGCGCCGCCGTCGGCGGCGCTCGTCGATTCGGTGAACATGGCGCTGGCGAAGCTCGGGCAGCCGACGGGCGGCGGCGGGCTGGTGAACAACGACAACCCGCTGCAGAACATCTTCGCCCGGCTCGACTTCAACCTGCCGTGGAACACGCAGCTCGTGCTGCGCCACAACTACGGCTACGCGCAGGACCAGAGCTTCAGCCGCAGCCAGAACAGCTTCCGGCTCGACAACAACGCCTACGCGTTCCAGTCGACCAAGAATGCCTCGGTGGCGCAGATTCGCACGCTGGCCCCGAACGGGATGTTCAACGAGCTGCTGATCAACCGGACCTCGATCCGCGACCGGCGCCAGCCGGCGACGCGGAACCGCCCGGAGATCCAGATCGTCACCACGAACTACACCTTCTTCTCGGGGAGCGAGAACGCCTCGCAGGGGAACGAGCTCGATCAGGATCTCCTCGAGCTCACCGACAACTTCACGGTGCCGCTCAACACGCACCGCTTCACGATCGGGACGCAGAACCAGTTCTACCGGGTCCGCAACCTCTTCGGCCAGTACTCCTACGGCGCCTGGCGCTTCGGGAACCTCGCCTCGGCGCTCGCCGACACGGCGAAGCCGAACCAGTACATCGTCGGCGTCCCGCTGCCGCTGGATGCGACCGGGAAGCCGGTCTCGGACGGCGCCGTGCGCTTCCGGGCGGCACAGTACGGGGTGTACCTGCAGGACGAGTGGGCGGTAACGCCGCTGTTCAACCTGAGCCTCGGCGTGCGCGCCGACATCCCGACCTTCCGCGATCGGCCGACCTACAACAAGGTCGTGGACAGCACCTTCGCGATCAACACGAGCGAGATCCCGAGCGGGAACGTCCAGTGGTCGCCGCGAGTCGGCTTCAACTGGAACGTCACGGGTGACGACCGCAACCAGCTCCGCGGCGGTGTCGGCCTCTTCACTGGCCGTCCGGCCTTCGTCTGGTTGTCGAACTCCTTCCAGAACTCGGGCGCCAACGGCTTCGCGCGCCTCACCTGCAACCCGGCGCAGGGTGTCCCGGTTTACAACGCGGCGAACGCCAGCAACCCCCCGACGCAGTGCGCGGGCGGGCTCACCGCGACCGCCGGAGGCGAGATCGACTACGCCGACAAGAACCTCAAGTTCCCGCAGAACCTCCGCTACTCGCTCGGCTACG
>JABFXM010000119.1 GCA_013361745.1 Gemmatimonadaceae bacterium
GCGATGCGGAAGAATTCCGGCCGCGCCGCGCGGCTGTGACGTCAGGCCGCACCGACCGAAAGATCGAGCGAGGCAATGCACCGATATCTGATCTCCTTCGACGACGGCTCGATGGACCACATTCCCGAGGCGGACCTGCCGGCGGTGGGCGAGGCGGCGCACGCCGTGGTGAGGGATGCCAAGGCGGCCGGGGTCTGGATCTTCGGTGGCGGCGTGCCGCGCCAGCCGTCGAGCATCGTGGCGACCGACGGGACCACCTCTGACGGCCCCGTGCCGGAGACGAAGGCGGTCGTGGGCGGGTTCGCGATCATCGAGGTGTCCTCGCGCGAGGAGGCGCTCGTGTGGGCAGCCCGCATCGCCCAGGCATGCCGATGTGCGCAGGAGGTCCGCGAGATCGGGTTCGATCCGGAGTCGTGATCGATACGACGTCGGGATGACGCCTGCGCGCACTCTGCACCGGCGGTGGACGTCGCCGCCGGTTCAGTTGCACCTCAGCGCGCGCGCCGGGTCGCGCCACCGCCCATCCCCGCGTATGTTCGCCGGCAGCAGAACCCGATGCGTCATCACACCGAGGAGACACGAGCATGGACCACGACATCTCGCGCCGAAACTTCGCCCGGATCGCCGGCCTCGGCGCACTCTCGGCGGCGCTGCCGGCAGTCGCTGCAGGGAAACCCGAGGAGGCATCGGCTGCCGCGGCGCGCGCGCGCACCTTCCCGCGCGGGTTCCTCTGGGGCACGGCGACCGCGTCGTACCAGGTCGAGGGCGCGGTGAACGAGGACGGTCGCGGACCATCGATCTGGGACACCTTCTCGCACACGCCGGGGAAGACGGTGAACGGCGCGACGGGCGACGTCGCGGACGACCACTACCACCGCTACAAGCAGGACGTCCAGCTCATGAAGGCGCTCGGCGTCAAGGCGTATCGCTTCTCGATCGCCTGGCCGCGGGTGTTTCCGCAGGGAAGCGGCTCGCCGAACCCGAAGGGACTCGACTTCTACAATCGGCTCGTGGACGAGTTGCTGGCGAACGGGATCGCGCCCTTCGCGACGCTCTATCACTGGGACCTGCCGCAGGCGCTGCAGGACAACGGCGGCGGGTGGGAGTCGCGCGACACCGCCGAGGCGTTCGGCCGCTACGCCGGCTACGTCGCCCAGCATCTCTCGGATCGCGTCAAGCACTTCTTCACGATCAACGAGTTCGGCGCGTTCGTCGAGCTCGGGTATCGAATCGGCATCCATGCGCCGGGGTTGCAACTCCCGCCGGGGCGCTTCAATCAGACCCGCCATCACGCGGTGCTCGGCCATGGGCTCGCCGTGCAGGCGATCCGGGCGAACGCGAAGCCGGGCACGAAGGTCGGGCTCGCGGAGAACATGACGATCTGCTGCCCGGTGATCGAGGACGACGCCAACATCAGGGCCGCCGAGCGCGCGACGCGGGAGATGAACGCGCAGTACATGACCGTGATCCAGGAGGGCAGGTACACCGACGCGTACCTGGCGCGGACCGTCGCGGACTCGCCGAAGTTCACGCCGGCGGATCTGAAGGTTATCTCGAGCCCGCTCGACTTCGTCGGCATCAACATCTACACGCCGACCTGGATTCGCGCCGACGATTCACCGTTGGGCTTCACCCCCGTGCCTAACCCGAGCTCCTACCCGCACATGGCGTCGTCGTGGCTGACGATCGGACCGGAAGCGCTCTACTGGGGCCCGCGCAACGTCGCGAAGCTCTGGAAGGTGAAGGAGATCTACATCACCGAGAACGGCTGCTCGTCCTCCGACGTGCCGGCGGCGGACGGGAAGGTGTACGACACGGATCGCATCATGTACCTGCGCAACTATCTCACGCAGCTCCAGCGCGCGACGACGGATGCCGTGCCGGTGAAGGGCTACTTCTGCTGGAGCCTGATGGACAACTTCGAGTGGGCGGACGGCTACACCAACCGCTTCGGGCTGCACTACGTGGACTATGCGACGCAGACGCGGACGCCGAAGCTGAGCGCGTCGTTCTATCGCGAAACGATCAGGCGCAACGCGGTCGCATGACGTCGATCCTTCGAGCGACGTTCATGCCGCTGTCGGAGAGGAGATGAGATGACGGTCAAGCGGATGGACAACGTCGGCATCGTCGTGGAGTCCCTCGATGCCGCCGTCGCGTTCTTCGCCGAGCTCGGGCTGCGGCTCGAAGGGCGCGCCATGATCGAGGGAGAGTGGGCGGGACGGATCACCGGACTGGCAGACCAGCGGGTCGAGATCGCGATGATGGTCACCCCCGACGGCCACAGTCGGCTCGAGCTGTCGCGGTTCCTCGCCCCGGCCGTCGTCGCCGATCACCGCACCGCGCCGGTGAACGCGCTCGGCTACCTGCGCGTGATGTTCGCGGTGGACCACCTCGACGACACCCTCGCGAGACTGCGCGGCCTCGGCGCGCAGCTCGTCGGCGAGGTGGTGCAGTACGAGAATGTCTATCGGCTGTGCTACATCCGCGGTCCGGAGGGGATTCTCATCGGGCTGGCGGAGGAACTGCGGCGACGCGCTCCGGAATAGGCGTGGTCGTGCGCCCGCGAGCGGACGACGCGCCCGGAAGACCGCCGACGCCGGCCGCGTCTCCCCCTTCCCTCCCCCGGGGTCGGGCGTAGCTTAGCCCTCCTGTCACCACACGGAGAGCGACGTGCAAGTGAAGCCACGAACGACCGAGTACGACGTCTGCATCGTCGGCTCGGGCGCCGGCGGAGGGATGGCGGCGTATGCGTTGACGCAGGCCGGCGCGAAGGTCGTCCTGCTCGAGGCGGGACCGGCCTGGTATGCGTCGAAAAACTCGCAGATGCTCACGCCCGCGTATGCGTCGCCACGGCGCGGCGCGGCGAAGAAGACGCGGCCCTTCGGCGAGTTCGACGCCTGTGACGGGGGATGGGAGATCGCGGGCGAGCCGTACACCACGGCGCCCGGCTCGAAGTTCCTGTGGTGGCGCGGGCGCATGCTCGGCGGACGCACCAATCACTGGGGACGCATCTCCCTCCGCTTCGGCCCCGACGACTTCAAGGGAAAGACGGCGTTCGGGAACGGCTTCGACTGGCCGATCACCTACGACGACGTCGCGCCGTACTACGACAAGATCGACGACCTGATCGGCGTGTTCGGCAGCAACGAGGGGCTGCGCAACCACCCCGACGGCCGCTTCCAGCCGCCACCGCGCCCGCGCTGCTACGAGCTGCTCGTGAAGAAGACCGCGGACAAGCTCGGGATCACCTGCATCCCCTCGCGGCTCTCGATCATCACGAAGGGGATCCACGGGCGTCAGCCGTGCCACTACTGCGGGCAGTGCAACCGCGGGTGCACGGTGAAGGCCAACTTCTCGAGCCCCGACGTGCTGATCGCGCCGGCGCTGCAGACGGGGAACCTCACGCTCGTCACCAACGCGATGGCGCGCGAGGTCACCGTCGGCAGCGACGGGAAGGCGACCGGGGTCTCGTACATCGACAAGCAGACCGGGGCCGACGAGCACGTGAAGGCGCGCGTCGTCGTGCTCGCGGCGAGCGCGTGCGAGACCGCGCGGCTCATGCTCAACTCGAAGTCGTCGCACTTCCCGCAGGGGATCGGCAACTCGAGCGGTCGCGTCGGCAAGGGACTGACCGACACCACCGGCACGGACGTCGCCGGCTTCATCCCCGCGCTCGCCGACCACGTGCCGCACAACGAGGACGGCGTCGGCGGGATGCACGTCTACATGCCATGGTGGGCGGACAACTCGAAGCTCGACTTCCCGCGCGGCTACCACATCGAGGTGTGGGGCGGGCTCGGGCAGCCGGGCTACGGAACGTTAGGCGGGATCCAGCGCTACCCCGGCGCAGGCGGCTACGGCCAGTCGCTCAAGGACGACTACCGCAAGTACTGGGGGACGACGATCGGCTTCTCGGGACGCGGCGAGATGCTGCCGAACGAGGACTCCTATTGCGAGATCGACCCGAACACGGTCGACAAGTTCGGGATCCCGGTGCTCCGCTTCCACTGGAAGTGGACGGACGCGGAGTACAACCAGGTGAAGCACATGCAGAACACCTTCCGCGAGCTCATCTCGGCGATGGGTGGCGAGGTCTTCTCGCCGATGCCGTCGAAGGAGGAGGGCTACGGGATCTCCCAGGGGGGACAGATCATCCACGAGGTGGGCTGTGCGCAGATGGGCAGCGACCCGAAGGACTCGGTGCTCAACGCGAACTGTCAGGCGCACGACTGCCCGAACCTCTTCGTCGCCGACGGCGGTCCCTTCGTCACGCAGGCGGACAAGAACCCGACGTGGACGATCATCGCGCTCGCCTGGCGGACGAGCGACTACATCACGCAGCAGCGGAAGGCGGGGGCGATATGACGCAGGGGTCAGGGGCCGGAACCCAGGGGTCAGGGGTCGGGGGTCAGGGGTCGGCGGAACATGATTCGGTGACGCGGCGGAGCACGCTGAAGGTGCTCGGGCTGGCGCCGTTGGCGGCGGCGTTGGGGTGGACGAATGGGGGGATCGAGCGGGCGACGTCGTACGTCGCGGGGCTCGGCGAGAGCGCGGAGGCGGCGCCTGCCTCGAAGTTCTTCACGGCGCACGAGTGGCCGACGGTGCGGATGCTGGCGGACTACATCATCCCGCGCGACAAGCGGTCGGGAAGCGCGACGGAGGCGAAGGCGCCTGAGTTCATCGACTTCATGATGATGGACGAGACGACGTCGGAGTCGAGCCGCGTGGGGATGCGCGGCGGGCTCGCGTGGCTCGACACGGAGTCGCGCACGCGGTTCGGCAAGCGCTTCATCGCCGCGAGCGACGCGCAGCGGCGGCAGATCCTCGACGACATCGCCTGGCCGAAGAAGGCGCGCCCCGAGATGAGCGTGGGCGTCGCGTTCTTCAACCGCTTCCGCGACGCCGTGGCATCGGCATTCTTCTCGAGCGCTATGGGATGGAAGGACCTGCAGTACATCGGCAACACCTTCAACCCGAACTGGAACGGCTGCCCGAAACGGGCGCTCGACAAGCTCGGCGTCAGCTACGAGGAGTTCGACGCGAGCCTCGCCGCGCACCGC
>JABFXM010000111.1 GCA_013361745.1 Gemmatimonadaceae bacterium
GAGGGAGTGACGTAGTAGACGCCGGTCTGCTTGATCGAGCTGGCCATGAGATAGCCAGCCGTGCAGAGCACCAGGGCGCCACCGATCAGGAACTTCGTTCGTGCCTTCACGATCCCTCGATTCCCGATCCGCGTGAGCGGTCGGGATTACCAGCCCGCGGCCGTGGTGTCGGCGACGAGTCTCAGCTGGCGGCGGCGGCGTGACGCTGTGCGGCCACGCGCCGGACTCGCGCCATGATCGCGTCCAGCTCCGCTTCGGCGCGCGCGCGCTCGTCGGAGGTCCAGACGCCATTGCTCCGGTTCAGTTCCCGCACCCGCTCCAGCATCTCGTCGATGAGGGCGCGCAGCACGAGGTTGTTCCGCCGGTTGGTTCCCCCGCTGGTGCGCTTCGCGGAGGAGCTGTCGGACGTCTCGATCGAGGATGTCATGTCGGGCGACGGTCGGTCTGGATTGAGACGACGCCGACGACGGACCAACGTCACGAATATAGAAGGTGACGCGCCGCTCGGAAACAACGGCGTACATCCGGTCCATCAGTGCCGGGTGCGGGCCAGCATCAGACTGGCGGTTCCCGCGCCCGCGGCGTCCCACGCGAGGTCGCGGACACTGAACAGTCCATACGACCTGCGATCGTGCATCTCCTTCCCAATACCCACGGCGGCACTGGCGACGGACGCACTCAACAGTAATGACGACCGAGGCCCCCGCGTGGTGACCTGGGCCACCGAATAGGCAAGACTCTGGATCAGAGCCGTCGTGAAAAAGTGCTTGACTTTGTCCGGGCCGAACCAGGCGTCGGTCCGCGATTGGGCACGGGCGACAGCCGGTACGAGCATGAGCAGCAGGACGGCCGCCGCCAGAGCGCGCATCCGTCCGCCGATGAGCCGCAACGCCTTCGAGACAAGCGCGCGATGGCCCGGGGCGTGAATCCAGCTGCTCGCCCCCGACGGGTGCGGCAGGGGGACCACGGTGCTCGACCCACCCTCATGCTCGACATGGTGCTCCTTGCCGACGACGTCGGCCAGTGGAGCCTCCCCGAGGAAGCGACCGATCGCCAGCTTCCCCACCGGTATGATCAGCTCTGGTCGGATCAGTCGAAGCTCATCATCGAGCCATGATCCGCACAGCTCGAGCTCAGAACGAGTCGGGACCCGGTCTCCGCGACCGCTCGGGTGCGCCCCCGGGAAGCACCGCGTCATCGCCGAGATATAGATGCGCTCACGCGCCTCCTCCTCCGTCAGTCCGGCCTCTTCGAGCCAGCGGAAGAGTGTCTTTCCCGCGCGCCCCGCGAAGGGCTTCCGGCTCGAGATCTCGACCTTCCCCGGCGCCTGCCCTACCAGCATGGCCCGCGGGCGCTTCGCCCGCGAGAGAATGGGCACGATCGGCTCCGGATGACCGCACCGCCTGCAGTCCGCCAGCCGTTTCAGATGCAGCTCCAGATCGTTCGCCTGCCGTACCACTATTCCCTCCTCACCGTGGCTCGTTCTCGAGACCGCGCGCCAGCCTGGGCTCCGCGCACCGCCACCGCTCCTTACCCGCGCGAGCCGTGCCGGTGCCCCCTCATGCGGCGTTCCACCCGCGAAAATCGAATGGCGGGCGGACGATTCCGCGGTCGGTGACGAAGCCGCTGATCAGCGCCGCCGGCGTCACATCGAACGCGGGGTTGTAGACCGCGACATCCTCCGGCGCGGTCAGCGTGCCGAATCCGCGCCGCACTTCCTCCGCGCCGCGCTGCTCGATCACGATCGCCTCGCCGTTCGGCGCCGCGTGGTCGATCGTCGAGCTGGGCGCCGCCACATAGAACGGAACGCCGTGATGCCGCGCCACGACCGCCAGCGCGTAGGTGCCGATCTTGTTCGCGGTGTCGCCGTTCGCCGCGATGCGGTCCGCCCCGACGATGCAGAGATCGACTCCCCGCTCGCGCATGAGCGACGCCGCCATCCCGTCGGTGAGCACCGTGACCGGGATCCCCGCGCGCGCGAGCTCCCATGCGGTGAGCCGGCTTCCCTGCAGGAGCGGACGCGTCTCGTCGGCGTACACCGCGACTGCTCGGCCGCGCTCCGCCGCGACGTACACCGGCGCGAGCGCGGTGCCGATCCCCCCCGTCGCCAGCGCCCCCGCGTTGCAGTGCGTGAGCACACGCGAGCGCTCGGCGATGAGGGCCTCACCATGCTCGCCGATTCGCCGGCACATCGCGCGATCCTCCTCGAGAATCGCCGTCGCTTCCTCACGCAGCGCGGCGACGAGCGCGCGTGGATCCCTGGCGCGCTCGCGTTCGGCGCGCTCGAGCATCCGATCGATCGCCCATGGCAGATTCACCGCGGTCGGCCGTGTGGCGCGGATCGTCGCGGCATGCGCGCGCATCCGCTCGGCGAAACGCGCGGTGGATTCGCCCGCGTACACCACGAGCGACGCGACGAGCCCCCGGGCGCCGGCGACCCCGACCGCCGGCGCGCCGCGCACAGCGAGGGTCGCGATCGCGTCTCGAACCTCGTCGAGGGTGCGCAGGTCGCGCTCGACGTACTCGCCGGGGAGCCGACGCTGGTCGATGATGCGGACCGCGTCCCCAGTCGGGGACCAGCGCACCGCCTCGATGACGTGCGGAACCGGGCCGCCCTCTGCGTTCGTCACGCGCGAAACGTATGCGGTGCTGCGCGGCTCAGGAATGGCGCCGCTACTGCTCGACGCGCCGGTGCCGTCTCCGCTCGGGGAAGTGCTCGTCAAGAAAGCGCACGAGCGCGCGCTCCTCCGCGGTATGCGCCGTTCCGCGGCTGCGACCGTTGCCGTTGCCGCGAGCGCGTGCGAGGCGATCGGCGATCGTTTCGCCTTCCTCGAGGTACCGCTCGACGAGCACCGGATGCACGTACGACTTGCGGCAGATCGTCGGCGTGTTGCCCAGCTCCGCCGCGACGAGCCGCATCACGGTCGCGACGTTGCGCTTTCCCTCGGTGACGCTCCGCGGCGGACCGATCTCCGCGAGCACCGTCGCCGCGCGCAGCGTCCCGCCCCAGGTGCGAAAATCCTTGGCGGTATACGGGAAGCCGAGGGATTCACGCAGATACTCGTTGAGCGTGCGCGCATCGAGGTCGTACCACTGCCCCTCTTTCTCGTACCGGAACAGACGCGTGCCGGGCGTCTCGAGAAGGCTGCGGACGAAGCGCGCGATCTCGCGGTCGACGATAAGCTGCCGCTGCTTCACTCCGCTCTTTCCCCGGAAGGCAAAGACCACGCTGTCGCCGTCGACGAACACGTGCGACTTGCGGAGCGTGGTGATCCCGAACGACCGGTTCTCCTTCGCGTAGCGATCGCTTCCCGGGCGGAAGCACCGTTCGGCGATCAGGCGGAGCACGCCGGCGGCAACTCGCTCGAGAGTCGCGCCGCGTCTCCGCTCATGCTCGGCGAGGACGCGGCGGATGCGGGGCAGATCGCGTCCGAGCTGACGCACGCGATAGTACTTCCGGAGCTCGCCGCGGCGGGTCGCGGTCTCGTGATAGCGGTACTGCTTTCGTCCGCGCGCGTCGAAGCCCCACGCCTGGATCGAGCTGCGCGCGCTCGCGGCGAGGTGCACGTCGCGCCACGCGGGTGGCACGCGGAGCTTGTCGATCCGTGCGAGCGTCTTCGCGTCACGAACCGCTTTTCCCTCGGCGGTCTCGTAGCGGAAGCCGTTGGCGGGACTGCCTTTCCGGAGAATCCATCGTTCGCGGGTCGCGCTGCTCATAGCGAGCGCGAGGAGGGCAAAAAGCAGTCCGGCGAGTTACATTCCGGCTCTCGCGGCCCGATGTCGCGCGACCGCGCCGCCATTCCCTCCCCCTGCGAGCACCGGAGCACCGATGAGCGCCCCCGCGTCCGCCAACGCGTCGTCTCCCGTCACCTACGATGTCGCCGAACGCATCGCGACGATCACCGTCGCGAGACCGGAGAAGCTCAACGCGCTGGACGGTGCGACGATCACCGCGCTCGGCGACGCGATCGATCGCGCACGTGCGAGCGCGGAGGTGGGCGGGATCATCCTCACTGGCGCGGGGCGCGCGTTCGTCGCCGGGGCCGACATCTCCCAGTTCCCGACGCTCGGTGAGGAAGGGGCCCGGGCGCTCGCGCACCAGGGACAGACCGTCTTCCGTCGCTTCGAGACGTCGCCGAAGCCGGTCGTCGCCGCCGTCAACGGCTTCGCGTTAGGCGGTGGTTGCGAGCTGGCGATGGCGTGTCACATCCGCATCGCGGCCGATGTCGCGAAGTTCGGGCAGCCGGAGCTGAAGCTCGGCCTCATCCCCGGCTACGGTGGGACGCAGCGCCTTCCACGGCTCGTGGGAAAGGGACGCGCGCTCCAGCTCATCCTCACCGGCGAGACGATCGACGCGCAGGAGGCGCTCCGCATCGGTCTCGTGAACGCGGTGGTGCCGGGGGCGGAGCTCATCGCAACGGCGCGGAAGTGGCTCGGCCAGATGCTCGCGAACGGACCCATCGCCCTCGCGCTCGCGATCGAGACCATCGATCGCGGTCTCGACATGCCTCTCGAGGCCGCGATCGCGCTCGAGGCGGACAACTTCGGTCGCTGCGCCGGAACGGAGGACATGCGCGAGGGCGCGCGCGCGTTCCTCGCCAGGCGCGCGCCGAACTTCACGGGCCGTTAGGATCGATGCGCCTCGCGCGGCTGGCCGTGCGCGACTTCCGGAATCTCGAGCGCGTGGAGCTCGAGATCCCGCCGGAGGGAATGGTCGTCGTCGGTGAGAATGGACACGGCAAGACCAACCTGCTCGAGGCCGCGTACTATCTCCAGCTCCTGCGGTCGGCGCGCGGCGCGCGCGACGTGGACCTCGTGCGCTTCGGCGCCCCCGCGTTTCACGTTGCCGCGGAGACGAGCGGTGCGCGCGGCATCCACGGCATCGGTGTCGGCTTCGAGCGGGCGACGAAGCGCAAACGGGTGACGCTCGACGGCGGCGAGCCGCCGCGGCTCTCCGATGCGCTCGGCGCGCTGCCGGCGGTGCTCTGCTCGCCGCGCGACGCCGCGCTCGTCTCCGGTTCACCGGCCGAGCGTCGTCGCTATCTCGACGTCACGCTGGCGCT
>JABFXM010000339.1 GCA_013361745.1 Gemmatimonadaceae bacterium
ACGAAATCGACGACTGCGCGCTCGTCGCCACTCGACGAAGGGATGGCGAGCAGCTCGGCCGCGAGAGAGACGACGTCGGTCATGCGCGCAACTTAGCCGGGCGCCGTCGCGTTCGGCAGTTCGCGCCGGCCGCGACCGACGAAAAACGGGCGCGGAGGAATTCCTCCGCGCCCGCTGGTTCGCACGATCTTCGATCGGTCAGGCCGCGTGGCCGCCCGGATCAGGCCGGCCGCCCGCGCCTCGGGCGGGCGCGCGACGCCCGCCACGCGCGGTCGTGCCCCTGCTCTCGCTCACCGAGCAGTCGATGCGCCGCGCGAAGGTACGCCGTGCAGCGCCCTGCTCCGTCCTTCCCTCACCGGGTGCCAGCATGCGGGAATCGTGGCCGCCGAGCCGGGAGTTCTCGCTGCCGTCGCCCGGCGACCCGACGTGGTCGTGATCGATGAAAGTCACGCCCCGTCAGGTGGCAGGAAGCATGCCCCCGGCGGCCACGCGGAACGGGGCTCAGCCGCCGAAGCTGGACTCCGCCGCCGCGGACGTGCGGTTCCGCACGTCCACCTCCGGCCCCCCGCGGACGTGCTCGACGAAGAGCTGCTGCGCCAGCCGGTTCGCCTCGTCGGCGTACCGGTCGTGATCGCGCTCGCACTTCTCGCCGATCTCCGCCAGGCGCTGGAGTCCGAGCTGGCGGCCTGCCTCGCGGAAGGTCTTGAAGGTGTCCTCGCTCTGCCGAGCGGTAACGATGTCGCCGACGAGGCGAAGGAAGTCGCTCTCCCGTGCGGAATCGGCGAGGTCGCGCGCCACGCCTAACGCCTTGCCGAGCATTTTCTTGCCGGTGCCGGCCTCCGCGCCGAGCTCACGCTGGTAGTCCTCGAGCATCCGCTGGTGCGCCTGCATGCTCGGGATGAAGCGCGAGCAGAGATCGCGGAAGCGCGGATCTTCGGCCTGGCTCTCGTGGTCGACGAGATTCTTGACGAAGGTCTCGTGCTGCATGACAGCGTTGTTGACCTGGCTCTTCAGGAAGTCCATTCCTCTATCCATCGTCGTCCTCCGTTTGTGGAACGCGATGGGGTTGCAGAGCATGGGCCAGCGCCCGCGTCACCCGCGGATCAGCCGCGGCGCACCTTAGAGAGAGCCGTCGAGCACCCTCGCGCGGACGCGGAACAGCCACGCCGGGATGGGGACACGGGCGGCGCGCGCCCGATCCTCGATCGCGTTGAGGAGCGCCCGCTTGATCGCGAGCCCGTCCTCCCCGTTCGGCAGGGTGCGGAGAGAACGCAACAACAGCGCCGAGGTCTCGAGGTAGGCGGCCAGCGAGGCCGGACTCACGCCGCTGTCGGAGAGGCGGGGATTGTCGCCGTTAGGCAGGCTCGCGGCGGCGCCGAGCATGGCGCTCGAGAGCGTGCGCGAGTCGACGTCGAGCACCGAGGCGAGGCGGTGGCAGAGGGTCGTGGTGAGCTCGGACTTGCCCGTCATCACGCGCCAGAGCTGCTGGCGCGAGGTCCCGGCCGAGCGCGCGAGTCCCTGCTTCGAGAGCCCGCGGTCGACGCGAAGGAGCTCGATCCGCTTGCCCAGGAGCGACAGCCGCGGGGTGCCGAATCCCGTCTCGACGGCGGACGCGACGATACGATCCGCGACCGCCGGCGCGCTGTCGCCGGCGGCCGAATCCTGCTCGGCCAGGGGTGTCGCGGATGTTGACATACGTAACCTGCAACTATAGATTTGTCGTACCGAAAAGACACCGAACTCGTGCACCATCAGTAACCAAGGCTAGGCCGCGTCATGAGGAAAGTCAAATCGGAGAAAGCCCCAGCCGAGACGACGCGGAAGCCTTCGAAAGCCCCCGTCGTCGCGACGCGGGGGGTGGTTCGAAAGGGCAGCAAGGGTTCGGCGGCGGTCGGTGCGAAAGGCGCCGGGACGTCTGCTGCGGCAGCGGTTCGGCGAGGCAGGATCGAAGCGAAGGGAGCGGGCAAGCCGGGGCGGAAATCGGTTGCGAAGGGCCGGCGCGGAACGGCTGGTCGGAAGCAGGCGCCGAAGCCGCAATCGAAGCCGCTGCCCCCGCTGCTCCAGATCCGGCGGCTCGATCCCGTCCGCGTCTGCGGGGACAGGACGAGTGTCGTCCAGCTCTTTCGCGTAGACGAGGAAGCAGTGGCGGTTGGCAAGGCCGCGGGTGCGCGGCAAGTCCATCTCGTGTTCAACGACCGGCACGGATGGTACGGCGAGCATGGTCGGAGCTGTCACGCCGTGAGTGCGGTGATGCGGCACGCAGGGATTCGATAGGACGGATTGCGAATGACAACGGACGGACGAGAGGAGTACACGACGATGATCGCACGACACGAGACGCAGCAGCTCGACCGCAACGACGTCTGGGCCCGACTGGCGATGCCGGTCGCTCCGGAGACGATCGCCTGGCGCCAGGACGGCCGACCCATCCAGCGCGACGGGCGCTTCATCGCCCGCTTCGTCTGCTACATCGAGGCGAACCCGGTGCGCGAGCGCCTCGACACGGTGGTTCCCGGCGAGTGGGATCTCACCCTCGAGCTTCTGCCCGCGCTCAGCGGCGCGGCGGTGGACGAGAGCGCCGCGGTGAGCTTCAAGGCGCGCCTTCAGGTGCTGGGCGTGATCCGCGAGGACGTGGGGACGGGCAAGGACTACAAGCAGGCGTCGACGGACGCGTTCAAGCGCGCCGCCGTCCGCTTCGGCATCGGTCACGAGCTCTACGCCTACGAGCAGAACTGGGTCGAGCTGGACGGCGACGGCAAGTTCGCGCGTCCGGTCGAGGATCCGGCGGTCGCGTACGCGCGGAAGCTCGCGCGCGCGGCGAAGGGTGAGCAGCCCGTCGTCGAGCAGCCGGTCGGTGAGGAGGTTCTCGCCGCCGCCGAGCAGCCCGTCGCCGGTCGCCCGGCAAAGGAGCGCAAGGTGACGAAGAACGCGGACCTCGCGGCGCTGCTCCCTGAGATCCCGGCGTGCCCGAAGTGCGCCGGCAAGATGTGGGACAACCGTCTCTCGAAGCGGAACCCGAAGGCGCCGGACTACAAGTGCCGCGACCGCTCCTGCGACGGAGTGATCTGGCCGCAGCGCGGCGCTCCCTCGCAGACCGAGGGCATCGCCCCGACGCCGCCGGCCACGCCGAGCATGGCGCTGGTGGACGAGATCCCCTTCTGAAGCGCGGCGTTTGGCCTCTAGCGTCGAGAAAGGCGGAAGAACGAAAGGCGGTCGAGGATTGCTCCTCGACCGCCTTTCGCTTTCACCCTCAGAGAGCTTTCCCTCTCGGCCGACCCCTGACCCCCGACCCCTGATCCCTGCAAATGCCCGGGGCCGGACTCGAACCGGCACTCCCTTGCGGGAAGGGGATTTTAAGTCCCCCGCGTCTACCATTTCGCCACCCGGGCCACCGCGAAAAGACGACGGAGCCGATCGCGTGCGCCGCGTCGGCTCCGTTGTAGTACGAGAGCGGGAAACGGGACTCGAACCCGCGACCCCAACCTTGGCAAGGTTGTGCTCTACCAACTGAGCTATTCCCGCGTGCGCGAATCATAAGGACGACGCGCGCCCCCGGCAAGCGCGCCCGCGCGCGACGTCAGGGCGTCGTCCCGAGTCCGTGCACCGCGTACCACGCACTCCACGCGAGAAGTCCCGAGAGCGCCGCATCGCCGCCGTTGCCCGTGGCGCGCCCCGACTCGTCCACTTCCTCCGCAGCGAGCCCGTTGTCGAGCACAGCGCGGCGCAGCCACTGAAGCACCGCCGCCGAATCGGGGCCCATGAGCCGGGCACACTGCTGCGCGAGGAGCCGCGGCGTCTCGGTGACTCCACGCACCGTGCGGCGGTACGTCGAGTCCTGCCGGTCCACCGCCTCGTACAGCGGCAGCCAGAGCGCGGAGCCGTGCGGATCGTCGTCGGCCGACGATCCGCCGGCGAGATCCACCGCGGAGGCGAAGGTCGTCTTCTCGGCGCGCCCGACGACGAAGTGTCGGCGCAGCGCGGCGCGCACCGCTTCGGGATCCTCGACGTCGCGCGCGGTGTCCTCGTCGAGCGTGCGGCGGAAGACGTCGAGCGCCTGGGCCGCGACGGCGTTCCCATGCAGCGTGAACGGCTGCGCGGTCGGAGCGCCCGAGAGCGTCACCTCGGTCGTGTACAGCGGCACGTTGCGGTCGCGACGCGATGCCAGATCCTCGGACGACAGATAGAGCGTGTCGGCGACCACGGGCTCCTCGACGATCTGGTCGTCTTCGGTGTCGCGGATGTAGCGATCCACCGCGATCGCGTACGACGCCGCTCCCTCGAGCGAGAACCCCGGCTCGAAGAGCGTGCCGTCGAGATAGTGCACCCCCTGCCCCGGCGCGTAGCCGTGAAGCTCGCAGCAGCGGATGAGGATCTCGCGCGCGAGCCCCGCGTCGGCGAGCTGCACCGCGGGAAGCGTCCACGCCAGCGCTTCCCAGTCGCGCACCGTGAGGCCGCGACCGTTCCACGGCGCGCGCGTGCGCACGACGTAGTAGTGCGCATCGTCGAGCGCGCGTCCCACGGAGTAGAAGTACGAGAAGAGAAGGTTCCGGTTGATGAGGCGATCCATCTCCTCGTTGCCGGTCGCCTGCTCGAGCGCCTGCAGCGCGTCTCGCGTCGCCGTCAGCAACTCCCGCCATCCGCGACGACGCATGACGCCAACGGTCGCGCGCGCGCCGTCGCGCTCGGGACCCGCGGCGAGATAGAACGCCGCCTGCGAGCGTCCGCCCGCGGGGACTCGGAGCTCCCGTCGCAGCGCGAAGGTCGCGGCGTCGGGATCGACGTCCACGCTCACGTCGGAGTCCGCGGCCAGCGCGAGCGAGACGACGCCCGGGAGCGCGGCACCCTCCAGAAGAAGCACATCGTCGGGGGTGCGCGAGACCTGGTGCGCGTCGACGAAGGGACGAGCGGTGCGCACGCGCTGCTGACGATGGCCGAGCTTTCCCTCGAGCGAGAGCGTCACCGCGACCGATTGCGCGCCGCGGTTCTCGAGGCTGATCGCGTAGACGGCGCCCGCCATGTCGGCGTCGCGCCCGTACGGGGCGAAGATCGTCCCGCGCAC
>JABFXM010000509.1 GCA_013361745.1 Gemmatimonadaceae bacterium
GGACGCGGGGGCGGCGGCGGGGGCCACCGCGAGAGCCAGCTCACGTCGCACCCGACGAGCCGCAATGCGTACGTCGAGACGCGCGCCTGGCTGCTCGCCGAGCATGGGCCGGTATGTGCGTACTGCGCGCGAAAGTTCACCGCGCGGGTTATGACCCTCGACCACGTCGCGCCGCGGAAGGGGAAAACGGCGTACGACCGGCGCGACAACCTCGTGCTCGCCTGTCCCTCCTGCAACGCGGCGAAGCGCGATCTCGCGCCGATGGCGTTCCTCCTCGGCGCCCGTGAGCGCGCCGCGAATCTCGTCCGCTACGGGACGCACCTCAGCCCGATGCTGGTCGAGATGGCGCGCTCGCTCGCGCCGGAGGGGACGCTGCCCGTCGAGCCCCCGGCGTTCGGGAGCTGGGCGGCGCTGCTGGACGTGGACGACGAAGATCCATACCTCGCGTAGGGGCCGATACCCAAGGGGTCAGGGGTCGGGGGTCAGGGGTCGGCGGGGGACTGACGTGGGACGTGGACGATGCGTGGGGTGAGTTCGGTCCTTCGCGCGGCGTTTCCATGAGCAGCGGGGTGCGCTACGGGCGTATCGTGGCGCATGAGCGAAGGCAAGATCGACCATCGACAGCTCCTCGTGTGGCAGCGCGCGCACATCCTCGTGCTCACGATCTACCGTGTCACCAGAACCTTTCCAGCCGAGGAGCGCTACGGGCTCACGTCGCAACTGCGTCGCGCGGCCGTGGCCATCGCGACGAACATCGCGGAAGGGCGGTCCCGGTCCACGCCTGGCGCATACGCGTCGTTCGTCGACATCGCGCTCGGATCAGCCGGTGAAGTGAGCTACGAGCTCCTACTCGCGCGGGATCTCGAGTACATGCAGCAGTCGGTCTACGAACCTCTCGTCGACGAGATCGAACAGATCCGCAACATGCTGGGGGGCCTGCGCCAATCGATCATCAATCGATCCCGCGACGCGACCCCACCACGCCCCTCCATTCCACGTCCCCCATCCGCCGACCCCTGACCCCCGACCGCTGACCCCTGCGTCACCGGTATCCCTCGGGCAGCTCCCAGAAGCTCACCCGTCCCATCATCGGCTCGGGGATGCCGACGAGGGCGCGGCGGCGGTCGATGCCTAACGCTGCGGGGGAGGTGAGGCCGCGGACGAGGCGGACCTCCTTCCCCTTGCCGATCGCGATGAGGGCGGAGTCCGACCAGCCGGTGACGAGGAAGCGTCCGTCACCCAATGCCTGTAGACCGTCGAAGCGTCCCTTGCCGTGCGCGATCACGTGGGGCGCGGTGTCGCCCCGGGCGATGGTGTAGAGCGGCGAGTCGAAGGGATCGAAGCCGACCACGTACCACTTCTTCGACGCGGGGTCCCACGTGACGCCGTTGGGGCGGGCGAGCTGGTCGCCGGCGGAGAGGATGGAGACGCGACGGCCGGGCGAGACGACGAAGATCTTGTCGCCGCCGGGGTGCAGGACGCCGATGTCCGTCATCTGGATCCCGGTGTCGGTCACGTAGATCGTGCCGTCGGGGCCGACCGCGAGATCGTTGAGGAGCACCGCGCCGAACGGGCGGAAGTCGATCGTCCCGACGGGCTCGCCGGTGAGCTTGTTGAAGCCGCGCACGACGTCGATGTCGGCGGTCCAGAGGGTGTCGCCCTGGAAGGCGATCCCCTTCGGGGCGTCGAGGTGGACGCCGCCGACACCGCCCTGGGCGAAGATGTGGGCGATCCCGACGCTGTGTCCCTCGAGGCGGAGGATGTAGCCCTGCCCGTCGTGCGCCGAGCCGGGGCCGAGCATCGCCGAGACGAACCAGGCGTCCTGCGTCGAATCGTAGCGTGCCGACTCGGGGCCGTAGATCCCCTCGACCGTCGCGACCTTCGTCGCGAGCGACTTGAGGGTGTCCTCCGGATCCCCGGTCCGCTTCGCGTAGCGCGCCGACTCGAGCTCTCCTCCCGGACCATGACAGGCGACCGCGCTCGAGATCGCGATGAAGGCGGCGAAGGACGCTGCGAGAGTGCGGCTGGTCTTCGGCGACATGGTTCGCATGGGCAGAGGTCGGGGTGCGGGTCCGCGGGTCCGCGGCAGGAGATGAGCGAGAGGCGTGCCTCTGCTTCGCAGGGGTCGGGGGTCGGGGGTCAGGGGTCGGGCTGCTGCTCGGCGGCGGGGCTCCCGGGCGGTGGGGTATCGGGCGAAGGCGTCGGGGGTGATCTTTGGCGGGCAGGCGTGACCTCAACCGCAAACCGATGCCATCGAGACTACTCCGTTCCTCGGCCGCCATCGCTGGTGGCTTCGTGCTCTTCACGACTGCCGCCGCCGCGCAGCAGCCCAGGGTCATCACGGCCGACGACTACGCGCGAGCCGAGCGGTTCCTTGCGCCGGCGACGGTGCCGCTCGTGTACGGCGGCTTCGTGCGGCCGAGCTGGCTGCCGGACGATCGCTTCTGGTATCGGAACGCGACCGCCGAAGGGTACGAGTTCATCCTCGTCGATCCGGCGCGGGGGACGCGCACGCGTGCCTTCGATCAGACGCGCATCGCCGCGGCGCTGTCGACGGCCCTGGGCAAGAGCTACGACCCGAACAAGCTGCCCTTCACCTCGTTCGAGCTCGCGCCGGGAGGGAAGGGGATTCTCGTTCGCGTCGAGGGAAAGCGATGGAGCTGCAACCCCGAGACGGGGCGATGCGACGCCGCGGTCGACGACCGCGAGGCGGCGCGGGCCCAGGAGATGGCGGCGGCGAGCGGCGCGTCGCGGTCGGCCGAGCCGCCGGTGGTGATGTCGCCCGATGGGAAGCGCGCGGCGTTCATCCGCGACTGGAATCTCTGGGTGCGCGACGTCGCGACGGGGCAGGATACGCAGCTCACCACCGACGGCGTGCAGGACTACGGCTACGCGACCGACAACGCGGGGTGGATCCACAGCGATCGCGCGATCCTCGCCTGGTCGCCCGACTCGCGAAAGATCGCGACCTTCCGGCAGGACCAGCGCAAGGTCGGCGAGATGTACCTCGTGTCGACGGCGGTCGGACATCCGACGCTGAAGGCGTGGAAGTATCCCCTGCCGGGCGACAGCGTGGTCTCCATGATCGAGCGCGTCGTGATCGACGTCGACGCGAAGCGCGTCGTGCCGTTCAGGATGTCGCCCGACCAGCATCGCACGACGTTCTGCGACCACATCAGCTGCGACGGCGAGTTCACCGACGTCGAGTGGTATCCCGACGGCTCGCACGTCGCCTTCGTCTCCGTCTCGCGCGATCACAAGGACGCGACGCTCCGTGTCGCCGACGCGAGCAGCGGCGAGGTGCGCGACGTCCTGAGCGAGCATGTCGCGACGCAATACGAGTCGGGGATCGGCGGCTGGAACTGGCGCGTGCTCCCCGCGTCCAACGAGGTGATCTGGTTCTCGGAGCGCGACGACTGGGGACAGCTCTACCTCTACGATCTCACGACGGGGAAACTGAAGGGGAAGATCACGACGGGCGTCGGGAACGTCACCGAGATCCTGCGGGTCGACCCGAAGTCCCGGACGACCTGGTTCGCCGGCGTCGGCAAGACGGTGGGACGCGATCCCTACTTCCGCCATCTCTATCGCGTCGGGCTCGACGGCAAGCGCTTCGCGCTGCTCTCGCCGGAGAACGCGGATCACCAGCTGAGCGTGTCGCCCTCGGGGAAGCTCATCCTCGACAGCTACTCGACGCCGGTGACGCCGCCGGTGACGGCGCTGCGCGACCTGAACGGGAAGGTAGTGCAGACGCTCGAGCGCGCGGACATCTCGAAGCTCGTCGCCGCGGGGTGGAAGCCGCCGCTGCAGATCACCGTGAAGGCGCGCGACGGGAAGACGGACCTCTACGGCCTGATGTTCACGCCGACGAGTCTCGACTCGACGCGGAAGTATCCCATCGTGAACTACATCTACCCCGGTCCGCAGACGGGGAGCGTGGGCGGTCGCGGCTTCAGCCCGGCGCGTGGCGATCTGCAGGCGCTGGCGGAGCTCGGCTTCGTCGTCGTCGCGATCGACGGGATGGGGACGCCCTGGCGCTCGAAGTCCTTCCACGACGCGTACTACGCGCAGATGGGGGACAACACCCTCCCCGATCAGGTCGCGGGGATGAAGGAGCTCGGGCGGCGCTACCGCTTCATCGACATCGACCGCGCGGGGATCTGGGGCCACTCCGGCGGCGGCTTCGCGACGGCGGACGCGATGTTCCGCTATCCCGATTTCTTCAAGGTCGGGATCTCCGAGTCGGGGAACCACGACAACCGCGTCTACGAGGACGACTGGGGCGAGCGCTATCAGGGGCTGCTCGTGCGCGCCGGCGACGGCAGCGACAACTACGCGCCGGAGGCGAACCAGACGCTCGCGAAGAACCTGAAGGGCAAGCTGCTGCTCGCGCACGGGACGATGGACGACAACGTGCCGCCCAACAACACCCTGCTCGTCGTCGACGCGCTCATCAAGGCGAACAAGGACTTCGACCTGCTGCTGCTGCCGAACCAGCCGCACGGCTACGGTGCGATGTCGAACTACATGATGCGCCGGCGCTGGGACTACTTCGTGAAGAACCTGATGGGCGCCGAGCCGCCGAAGGAGTACGTGATCGGCGGGAACAGCGCCCGTTGACCGCCACCCGAGCCCGCCGGAGATCCGACATGCCGAACCCCCCGAAGAACACCGTCTGCCTCTGGTACGAGGGCGGCGCCGAAGAAGCGGCGCGCTTCTACGCCGGGACCTTTCCCGATTCGTCGGTGCGCGCGGTTCACGCCGCGCCCGGCGACTCGCCCTCGGGCAAGCAGGGTGAGGTGCTGACGGTGGAGTTCACGGTGATGGGGATCCCGTGCCTCGGCCTGAACGGTGGGCCGATGTTCAAGCACAGCGAGGCGTTCTCCTTCCAGGTCGCGACGGTGGATCAGGAGGAGACGGACCGCTACTGGAACGCGATCGTCGGCAACGGCGGCCGGGCGAGTGATTGCGGCTGGTGCAAGGACAAGTGGGGGGTGTCGTGGCAGATCACGCCGATCGCTCTGACGCGTGCGTTCACGGACCCCG
>JABFXM010000558.1 GCA_013361745.1 Gemmatimonadaceae bacterium
AACGACACACGGCGGCGCCCGATCGATCGGGCGCCGCCGTGTGCACAGCCTGTGGACGCGGGCGCCGCGCGCGCTCGCTACTTTCGTCCCGCCACGACGTTCGGCTGTCCGTCGGACACGTAGCGCTCACCGCTCTTGTCGAGATGGTCCAGCGTCGCGGCGAGGGAATTACCCGTCACCTTCACGCGCTGCACGCTGAGCGGATTGAACGCGGGCGAATACGGACTCGGCACCGGCGTCCCCCACACCTCGAAGATCGCGTCGAAGTCGTAGCGCACCGTCTTCCCCGACTTCGGGTCCGTCCACTGCCCGGACTTCGCGAGCGCCTTGTTCTTCGGCCAGACGCCGAGCGGGAGCGCGAAGGAGCGCACCTTGTAGCCGGGCACGGCGGAGTCGATCGCCATCAGCCCGCGCGCGATCTGCTCCTGCACCACGGCATCGCTGTACTTGTTGAGCTGCGCGTGCCAGAGCGTATGATCGCACAGCTCGAAGCCCAGCGCCGCGAGCTGCTGCACCTTCTTGAAGCGCCACGCGGTCTTCTGTCCCTCGATGTTGCCGTTCCCGAAGAACGCGTGTCCCGCCGACGCGGCGGGCAGCATGCAGAACACCGCCTTGTTCCCCCAGCCCGGATGCGTCTTCGCGAAGTCGAGCCAGATGCCCACGGCGCTCGTCGAGTCGACCACGAGCTTCCCATCCGGCTGCTCGATGTAGCGGAACTGCGACGGCGACGCGTCGTCGAAGGTGAACACCACCGGCGACAGACCCGCCGGCAGGTCGATCTTCTTGTCGAGCACGTCCACCATGTTCACCGGACGATACCCGCGCTCGTACAGCAGCTCGAGATCCTTGCGGAAGTTCCCGCGCTCGCGCCCCCACGACGATTCCTTGTCGCCGACGAGGTGATACATCAGGACGGGGATGCGCCCCATCTCGTTAGGCGCGCGGCCGCCGGCCGGCGTCGCGACGGAGCCGCTCGCGCTCTGCACGGTCGCCGCGTGCGCGACCTGCACGGGAGCGGATCCCTGCGTCGACGCCGCGGTGCTGGAATCGGCGCCGCGCGAATCGCGACACGCGGCGAGTGAGACGACGGCGATGATCGCGGCGAGCGGCGCGAGTCGCGCGATCGCCGGAGTTTCGGAACGACGGTGCATCTCTTGTGTCATGGATGAAAGGACGCGCGACGGGCCGCGGCGCGTGATGTCGTGTGCTGGTGTGACGACCGACACACGCAGCGCTAATCGACGCTAATCACCGCTCGTGAAAAAGCGAAGGCCGCGCACCATCGTACCCCGCGGCGCGATCGCTGGTCCGGAGCGCGCGGATGAGCCCGCGTCGCGGGGAAACCCTTCGCGAGGTCGGGCGTACCATATTCCTTGTCGATGCACGATCACTCCCGGGATGACTCCGAGGAGCTGCTCCGGCTCCGTCACACCCCCACCGTCGCGAGCGCGCTCGTTCGCTGGCGCCGCCTCGTCGCGCGCTCGCGCCGCGACCGCCGCCCGGCGCGTGTCTGGCTCCGCGAGCGCTGGGTACCGCTCGCCGTTCTCGCGCTCGCCAACGTCTCGGTCTTCACGCTCGACGGCTGGCTCGCCAGCTGCGGCTTCCAGGGATGCCCGAGCGGGGAGGAGATCCGCGCCTTCCGCCCCGCGGAGGGCGGACGCATCCTCGACCGCGGCGGCGCGCTGATCGGACGCCTCAATCCGGTGCACCGCGTCAACGTCGATCTCGCCGAGATTCCGACGTACGTGCGCGACGCCTTCATCGCCACCGAGGACCGCCGCTTCTACCAGCACGAAGGCCTCGACTGGCGAGCCGTCCTCCGCGCGGTCTCGCGCAACATCGGCGCGCTCGGTGTCCGCGAGGGGTTCAGCACGATCACCATGCAGGTCGCCCGCAACGGCTTCGTCGCCAACCGTTACGGACGACGCACCTACGCGCGCAAGCTCATGGAGCTGCGCGTCGCGAAGCTCCTCGAGACGCACCTCACCAAGGAGCAGATCCTCGAGCTCTACCTGAACGTCATCTACCTCGGCAACGGCGCGTACGGAGTCGAGGCGGCGAGCCGCGACCTCTTCGGAAAGGGCGTTCGCCAGCTGTCCCTCCCGGAGGCCGCGATGCTCGCCGCGCTCCCCAAGGGTCCGTCGTCGTACACTCCGCGCCGCAACGCCGACCGCGCGCTCCGCCGGCGCAACCTCGTGCTCGCGCTCATGGCGCAGCAGGGCTACATCACGCGCGACGATGCGCTGCGCGCGCAGCACCAGCCGATGCGCATCGCCGAGGAAGGCTGGCACCCGGTGCAGCCCGACGACTCGTACGCCCTCGACGCGGTGCGTGCCCTCGTCGACTCCGTCGTGCCCGCGAATCTCCGCGACGCGGATCTCGTCGTCGTGACCACGCTCGACGCGCGTGCGCAGCGCGCCGCCGATGCATCCGTGAAGCGCAACACCGCCGCGATCGGGCGCGAAGGCGTGGCATGGTATGGACCGCGCGGCGGCGACGTGCAGGGCGCGCTCGTCGCGATCGACCCGCGGACCGGTGACGTGCTCGCCATGGTCGGCGGCCGGCGCTACGAGCCGGGCGGATTCAATCGCGCCATCCTCGCCCGACGACAGCCCGGGTCGGCGTTCAAGCCGTTCGTCTACGCGGCCGGTCTCGCCGCGGGCTTCACCCCCGCGTCGCTCGTGGACGACGATCCCGTCGAGATCGACGACGGGCGCGGCCACTTCTGGACCCCCGCGAACTACGGCGACCAGTACGAGGGACAGATCACGCTGCGTCGCGCGCTCATGGTGTCGTCGAACGCGGCGACCGTGCGATTGAGCCGCGCGATCGGCGAGTCGCGTGTCGCCCAGCGCGCGCACGACAACGGGATCACGAGCGACCTCCGCGTCGTTCCCGCCCTCGCGCTTGGCGCCGCCGAGGTCACCCCGCTCGAACTGGTCACGGCGTACGCGCCCTTCGCGAACGGCGGCTATCGTGTCGCGCCGCGCCTCGTCCGCCGCATCGAGGCGGCCGATGGGACGCTGCTCTGGAGCAGCGAGCCGACGATGTCTCCGGTGATGGATCCACGCGACGCCTATCAGGTGACGTCGATGCTGCGCTCCGTCGTCGACCACGGGACGGGGCACGCCGTGCGCGACATGGGCGTCGGTGGCCCGATCGCCGGCAAGACGGGGACGACCAACAACAACGCCGACGTCTGGTTCGTCGGCTATTCACCGACGATCGTCGCGGGCGTCTGGTTCGGGTACGATACGCCGCGTCCACTTCCCGGCGGCGCGTCCGGTGGCCGCTTCGCCGCGCCGGCGTGGGCGCAGTTCTACGAGGCGGGATGGCACGAGACGGGCACCGACGCCTGGTGGCGCCCGCCCGATGGCATGGTCAGCCGCGTCATCGATGCGACGACGGGAGAGCTCGCGAGCCAGTGGTGCCCGACGACTCAGGAAGAATGGTTCAAGCCCGGCACCGAGCCCACGGAGTACTGCCGCACGCACACCCAACCCGACGAACCCTTCGCCGCCGCCGCCACCGCGGTGAACGGCATGTCGCAGAAGATCGGAAAGGCGCTGCGCAAGATCTTCAGCTTCTGATCGCGCCGCCGTTCACGCTGCTGTTCACGCCGCCGTTCGCGTCGCCGTTGGCCGACCCCTGACCCCCGACCCCTGACCCCCGACCCCTACACCAGACCCGCCCACTCGCTCGGGTCCATCGTGTAGCCGGGGAAGAGCGCGTCGGAGCGCGCGGCTCCCATGTGCCGCGTCGCGACCTCCGCGAAGACGGCGCGGAAGTCGGTCGTGAGCGCGAGATCACGTCCCTCGTGCAGCTGTTCCGGCGCGAGGCCGGGCCAGCGCCCGTGGACCTTTCCTCCGCGCACGTTGCCGCCGATCACGAACATCGCGCCGGCATGACCATGATCGGTGCCGCGGTTCCCATTCTCGCGCGCCATCCGGCCGAACTCGGACATCGTGAGAATCACCACGTCGCCCATCCGGTCGCCGAGGTCGGTGACGAGCGCCGCGATCGCGCTGCCGAAGTCGTCGAGTCGCGACGCGAGCTGGCCGGTGGCCGCGCCCTGGTTGACGTGCGTGTCCCATCCGCCGACGTCGGCGAAGGCGATCTCCATCCCGACGTCCGCCTTCACGAGCTGTGCGATCTGCCGCAGCCGGCGGCCGAAATCGCTGTTCGGATACTGCGCGCCGTTCGCCGGCGCGTATTTGTCCGGATCGACCGCGCGCAGAATCTTCGTCGCTTCGGCGGCGTCGCTGCCGTCGCCATGAACGAGATCGGCGTCCATCGTCTGGTAGAGCTGCTCGAGGCGCGCCGCGTCCGCGCCCTGCGCGCGCACGCGTAGCTCCTCGAGTGAACGGAGCGCCACCGTCGGCGCGGGTCCGTCGACCACCCGCGGGTGCTGCATCGCCAGCGCGATCCCGCGCAGCGCGCTCGCCCCATGTCCGTCCGCCGCGCCGGCGAGTCGTGCGTTCGACTCGGCGTTGCTCGCCACGAGCAGGCGATTGAGCCAGCCGTCGCGCACCGACTTCATGTCGGGCGCCGCGGTCTCCATGAAGTCCTGCGCGTCGAAGTGCGAGCGCGTGCTGCTCGGGCTTCCGACGGCGTGCACGGGGGCGAGCATGCCGCGCTGGTACAGCGGCGCGAGCGCCGCGAGCGATGGGTGCAGACCGAAGAAGCCGTCGAGATCGATCGCGCGCTCGCCGCCGTCGCGCGATGGCGCGCCGATCGCGATCGTCGGGCGCAGATCGTAGTAGTGGGGATCGCCGAAGGGAACGAGCACGTTCAGCGCATCCGCCGCCCCGCGCTGGAAGAGGCAGATGAGGGTCTTCCCGCGCGCGGCTGCGCGCGTCTCGGCGAGCAGCGCCGCGCGGCGGAGGAAGCGCGGGCTCAGCCCGATGGTCACGAGCGCGAGCGCGCCCGACTTGAGAAAGACTCGCCGTTGCATCCGCTATCTCCGCTGGAAGCCGGGGGTTTCGGGCAAGGCACGCGTCGAGTCGTCTATCGTCGCGCGC
>JABFXM010000313.1 GCA_013361745.1 Gemmatimonadaceae bacterium
CAACGAGAAGTACTACTTCACGCCGGGGGACGCGGGGACGACGGGCGTGCACGACGATCGCGTCGACCAGATCGGGCGACTGGCGAAGCAGGCGAGCGGCTTCCACGTGTGGAAGACCCGCTACGCGAACGTCGGTGTGCTGATCTGCTGGGACCAGTGGTATCCGGAAGCGGCGCGCATCACGAGCCTCCTCGGCGCCGACGTGCTCTTCTACCCGACCGCGATCGGCTGGCATCCGGCCGAGAAGGAGGAGTGGGGCGACGCGCAGGTGCAGGCGTGGCGGACGATGCAGCGCTCGCACGCGATCGCGAACGGGATCTACGTCGCGTCGCCCAACCGCATCGGCCACGAGGACGAGCCGGGGACGAACGGGATCACCTTCTTCGGCCACTCCTTCATCAGCGATCCCTTCGGCCGGATCATCGCCGATGCGGGGACGGAGGAAGCGATCCTCACGGCCACGTGCGACCCGAAGCTGATGGAGACGATCCGTCGCAACTGGCCCTTCCTTCGCGATCGTCGCGTCGACGCCTACGCGCCGATCCTCTCGCGCTACCTCGGCGCGGCCTGATCGGGATGTCACGCAAGGATGTGCCGTCACCGCGTGGCCACGCGGTGACGGTGCGCTGGCCCGCCGAATGGGAATCGCACGAGGCGACCTGGATCGCCTGGCCGCACCACGAGCCCGACTGGCCCGGGAAGCTCGGCCCCATTCCGTGGGTGTACGCGGAGATCGTGCGCGTGCTGCACGAGCACGAACGCGTCGAGATCCTCTGCCACAGCGACGAGGTGCGGGAGGCGGCCGGGCGACATCTCGCGGCGCACGGAGTGTCGCTCGACGGCGTGCGGCTGCACGTCGTGCCTAACGATCGCGTCTGGCTGCGCGACTCGGCGCCGACGGTGGTGACGACCGCCGACGGGCAGCCCTCGCTGGTGAACTGGGCGTTCAACGCCTGGGCGAAGTACGACAACTTCACGCGCGACGCCGAGGTCGGGCGGGCGATCGAGCGGATCACGGCGCTGCCGCGCGTCGAGCCGGTGCGCCCCGACAACGGGGAGCGCGTCGTCCTCGAGGGGGGCGGGATCGAGACGAACGGCGAAGGCGTCATGCTCGTCACCGAGGAGTGGCTCCTCTCCGACGTGCAGGTGCGCAACCCGGGGCTGTCGCGCGAGGGATACGAGCAGGTGTTCCGCGACTATCTCGGGATCCGCGAGACGATCTGGCTCGGCGAGGGATGCGTCGGCGACGACACGCACGGTCACATCGACGACATCGCACGCTTCGTCGCGCCGGACGTCGTCGTGCTCGCGTACGAGGAGGATCCCGCGGACGAGAATCACCAGCGCTCGGCGGACAACCTGCGGCGACTCGAGCTGGCCGGAGGAAATGGGGGCGCGTTCCGGGTCGTGCAGCTGCCGTTCCCGCGACCGGTGACGATGAACGGGGAGCGGCTGCCGGCGAGCTACGCGAACTTCTATGTCGCGAACGGGGTCGTGATCGTACCGACCTTCAACGATCCGAACGACCGCGTCGCGCTCAACGCGATCGCCACCGCGATGCCCGACCGTAAGGTCGTCGGCATCCACGCGGTGGATCTCGTGTGGGGACTCGGCACCCTGCACTGCCTGACGCAGCAGCAGCCCGCGGGTCGTTAGGCCTCGCGGCGCGGGGCGTGCCGCGCGTCACCCGAAGAGACACCGGGGTCAGCTGTTACCCCGGCGAAAGGTCGGGAGTCTGTAGGGCAATCGGACCCGAGAGGTCCGGTGCTCGTGCAGTCTACCCCCCCTTCTCTTCTCTCAGGAGAAAAGCATCATGATGAAGCGTGCCATCCTCAGCATCGCTGCCGCGGCGTTTGCGTTCGCTCCCTCGGTCAGCCATGCGCAGCGTTCGCACTCGGCGGAGTCGCCGGTCAAGTTCTCGCTCAACGCCGGCCTCGTGATGCCGATGAGCGATTGGGGTGACGCGGTCGGCACCGGCCTGGGCATCAACGCGCTCGGCACGAAGGCGCTCAGCGGCTCGCCGATGTTCCTCCGCGGCGAAGTCGGCTTCAACTACTACATGAGCAAGGATCAGGGCGGCGGGGTGAGCACGAAGGGCAACCAGATCGGCGGCGCCTTCGACCTCGGCTACAGCTTCCCCTCGTCGTCGACGGTGAAGCCGTACGTGCTCGGCGGCCTGAACATCCACCGCACCTCGCTCACCGCCGATCTCGGCACGGGCGGCGGCACGACGTCGGACAACAGCGGCGCGAAGTTCGGCTTCAACGGCGGCGTCGGGATGCGCTTCAAGATGGGCGCGCACGTCGCCCACGTCGAAGGCCGCTACATGAACCAGGGCACCTGGAACGGCGCGAGCATCGCGTCCTTCCCGATCAGCTTCGGCGTCGAGTTCTAAGCTCCGAAGTTCGAGCAGCAGAAGGGCCGGCTCCTCGCGGAGCCGGCCCTTTCTCGTTGGTGGGAGGAAGATGCTTTTGCCGTGAACAACAGAAGACACGAAGGCTGGTCTGCTGGGAATAACAGAAGGCACGAAGGCACGAAGGCTCTCAGGACAGAGCTTCGTGCCTTCGTGCCTTCTGTTCAATCAGTAGAGCAATCAGGGCTTTTCACGCTCCCCGCGCCTGGTGCCGCGGTATCCCGCTCCCCGCCCCGCTCTTTCAAACGGCACCCGCCTCGTAGTTTCAAACATCACCGCGCCGTGATTTCTCAGTCCCGCCGCCCCGGCAGACTCTCCACCGGCACTCCTGGCGGGCGTGGGGTCGTCCTGAGCACCGTCGAGTGATGGGTGATGTCGCCGCCGAGCTGCGCGGCGCGGAAGACGACGACGGTGGCGAAGAGCGCGCTGAGCACCACGAGCGCGCGCAGCCAGACGGGGAGCAGGAGCGCGCCCCACATCGTTCCCGGCTCGCCCGTCGCCCGCGCCAGCGGCCTCGGTGCGCGGAGACGCCACCAGGCATACGCCGAGATGAGCCCCATGACGAGAAGGCTCCAGAGCGCGAACTCGCCCGCCTCCTCGTGGGTGTGGATCGCGCGCTGGCTCACGTACCACGCGTGCCGGAGCCCGTCCTGCGCGGGCTCGCCGGTGAAGTAGGTCGGAATCGCCGCGAGCCCGGCGAGCGCGAGCGTCGCCGTCGCGTACTGCCAGACTCCGCGCCGGCGCACGATGAGCGCGACGACCGCGAAGAACGTCCCGACCACCGCGAGGATGACCGGGAAGTGGTTGATCATGACGTGGATGTCGGAGAGCGGGGGCACTTGTTCTCTCACGTTGGCGTTTGTCTACGACTGCGCGTCGAACATGGATCGCTCTTTGCACGTTACCGCCGAGCTCTCCTGGACGCGAACGAATTCACCTGCGAGATCGCTGCCGTGAAGATCACCCTGACCGGCGAAGACAGCATCCGGCTGGAGCCGACCGAAGGTCCGATGACGATCGAGTCGCCGACCGCGGAGCGCCAGTACTCACCCTTCCACATGCTCGGCAGCTCGCTCGCCTACTGCACCTTCTCGGTGCTCTATTCGTGGGCGACGCACGCCGATCTCCCGATCGACGGGATGACCATCGACGTCACGTGGAAGTTCGGCGACGAGCCGCATCGTGTCAGCGACGTCACGCTCACCTTCCACTGGCCATCGCTCCCACCCGCGCGACTGAACGCGGCGAAGCGCGTGGCCGCGATGTGCACGGTGCACGAGACGCTGCTGCACTCGCCCAACGTGGCGATCGAGGCCGCATGACCGCGCCCACGATTCCGGTCGTCCTCTTCACGGTGAAGGGCGAGCCGGTCGGACAGTTCGCCGCCGCGCCACCGCTCGGCCGGCCGTACACCGTCGTCTTCGACGGCTTCTGCAAGGTGTGCAACCGCCTGGTGAAGGTGCTGCGGAAGTGGGACAAGAAGCAGATCCTCGAGATCGTCCCGTCGCAGCAGCCGGGGGTGCAGGCGCGCTTCCCGTGGATCCCGGCGAAGGCGTACACGGAGTCGGTGCAGCTCATCGGCCCCGGCGGGCGCACCTGGCAGGCCGCGGCCGCGATCGAGCAGCTGCTCGACGTCCTGCCGAGGGGAAAGTGGATCTCCTGGGTCTTCAGCATCCCGTTCGTGCGGACGCTGGCGGAGAAGTTCTACCGCTGGTTCGCGCGGAACCGCTACATGCTCGGCTGCGGCGACCACTGCGCGTCGCGACCGCTGAACGTGATGTTCGACGAAGGGCAGGAGAGTAAGGGGAGTTAGGAGAGTAAGGGGAGTAAGTAACTGCCGGTTGGCGGTGCCTTACTCTCCTTACTCTCCTTACTCCCCTAAAAAGCCCCTTCCGCCCGCGTCCCTTCTCCTTCTCCCGGCGCGATTCCGCTGCTCGACGATTCGCGGCGCTGCTCGTTGATCAGGTCGCGCAGCCACTGTTCGATCCGCTCGCTCTGGTCCTCGTCGAGCGACGCTTCCTCGTGCTCGACGCCGTCGACGGCGCGGCCGCCGCTGGCGGCGACGACGTTCTCGATGACCGCATTCCATGCGCTCGACTGCAGCACCTCGCCGAAGGGGCGCATCATGAGGTGGTCGACCAGCGTCGCGGGACGATCGTAGACCTCGACCTGGAAGCGCACCTTGTCGCCACGATCCTCGCAGAGGAAGCGCACCGCGCCGGCGAGCGGATGACCGGCGAGGGTGCAGAGCGTCGCGCGGCGGTCGGTGACCTCCTCGACGCGCACCTGCACGTTGCCGCGCAGCGGGAGCGCCATCGTCAGCGTCGCGCCTTCCTCGAGCCGCGCCGGCGTGTCGGGCTCGGCGTCGACGTCCATCAGCGCGCCAGGCACGAGCTCGGCGAAGCGCTGGCGGAAGAGCGCGAAGAGCGATTCCGGAGTGTGCACCGAGCCGGCGATGTCCGCCCAGAACTGCTTCCGCTTCAACGCGCCGACGCCCTCCGAGGGGAGGGCCTCGGGTAGCGCGTCGGCGAGGATGCGCAGCCCCTCGTCCAGCGGAGTGGGGGTGACACCGAAGACTTCCGTCAGCGCGTTCATCCGGT
>JABFXM010000202.1 GCA_013361745.1 Gemmatimonadaceae bacterium
GCGTTCATCGAGCCGGCGCCGTCGGCGACGCCACGACGGAACGCGGCGGCGCCCGAGAGGAAGGGTACGCCGGAACGCTCGGGGGTTTTCCGGCGCTACACCGGCGAGATGAAGCGCTCCACGGAGCACGAGCTGCCGCCGCTCCCCGTCGAGCCGCGAATCCCCACCGACCCCGCGGGCTTCGTCAACCTCGGCGAGTGGCTCAAGGACGACACGCCGAAGTCGACGCGCATGGTCGTGCAGGAGCAGGCGCCGACGGGCGACGAGCAGGCCGACTTCGCCGACATGCTGCGCGCGTTCAAGCAGGGCGTCGCCCAGAACGTCGAGGAGGAGGACCACCAGAGCCACTACGATCTCGGCGTCGCGTACAAGGAGATGGGACTCGTCGACGAGGCGATCGCGGAGTTCCAGAAGGCGCTGCGCGGCGCCGAGGGCCGCGTCCGGACCTACGAAGCGTTAGGCCAGTGCTTCCTCGAGAAGTCGCAGTTCCAGGTCGCGGCGACGCTGCTCGTTCGTGCCCTCTCCGAGCCGGGGCATTCCGACGAGCAGCTCGTCGGTGTGCTCTATCTGCTCGGCTACTCGAACGAGGCCCTGCAGCAATGGGGCGAGGCGCTGATGTACTACCAGCGCGTCTTCGCGGTGGACATCGAGTTCCGCGACGTCGGCGAGCGCATCGCCGCGCTCGAGCGGGTCGCGACGTGAGCGCCGCGACGCCGCGCCCCTCGGCGGTCCCGACGCTCGCCGACATCCAGGCCCCCGTACGCGAGGGGCTGGAGCGCGTGACAGAGGAGCTGCGACGCATCATCGCCGCCGATTTCTCGCTCATCACCGAGGTGAACGAGCATCTGCTGCGCATGCGCGGCAAGATGTTCCGGCCGACGTTGACGCTGCTCTCGAGCCAGGTCGCCGATCGCCCGAGCCCCCGCGCGCCGACGCTCGCGGCCGTGATCGAGCTCATGCACGTCGCGACGCTCGTGCACGACGACGCCGTCGATCACTCGACGCTGCGCCGGGGGATGCCGACGATCAACGCGCTGTTCAGCCATCAGGTGTCGGTCATCATGGGCGACTACCTGTACTCGAAGGCGCTCGGCACCCTGGTGAAGAACGGCGACATGGAGCCGCTGCGGATCCTCACCGACGTCTCGACGCAGATGACCATCGGCGAGATGCGGCAGCTCCAGCAGTTCGACCGGCTCGCGTTCTCCGAGGACGACTACCACGCCCTCAACCGCGCGAAGACCGCCTCGCTCCTTTCCGGCGCCTGTGAGATCGGCGCGATCTCAGGAGCCGAGCGCTATCGCGCGGAGCTCAAGCGCTACGGGGAGCTGCTCGGCATGGCGTTCCAGGTCGCCGACGATCTGCTCGACTACACCGCCGACGCCGCGGTGACGGGCAAGCCGACGGGGCTCGACCTGCGCGAGCGGAAGGTCACCCTCCCGCTCATCGCCGCCCTCCGCGACATGAGCGCTGGAGCACGTGCGCGAGTCGACGCGCTGTTCGTCCAGGAAACTCCCGATGACGCGAGCATCGCCGAGGTCGTAGCGATCGTGGCGGAATCGGGGGGAATCGAGTACGCCCGTCGGCGGGGCGAAGCCTTCGCCGACGAGGCGGACGCGGTGCTGCAGGCTTTACCGGAGACCGCGGCCCGCGCGGCACTCTCCGATGCAATTACGTACGTCATGGAGCGGCGATGGTAATCAGCAGCAGCTCCCGGGGATCTTCCAAGCATCGTCCCGGGTTCCACATTCTGGTTCTGACGATAGGATTCATCATCGGCGGGTTCATGACGCACTTCTGCCGGCGATTTCTGCCGGCCGGCGCCGTGAAGGAGTTCCTGACGACGGGTGTCACACCGTCGTTTGGCCCGGTGAGCATCGATCTGGTTATCTTGAAGTTCGCTCTCGGGCCTGTCGCCCTGGATGTCTCGCTGCTGAGCCTCGCCGGGGTGCTCGTGGCGTATCTCATCGCCCGGTCATTGTTCTAGCGCAGTCGCGAGGAGGTGGACGATGTTCGGCAACCTTGGCTTCACCGAGATCATGATGATTCTCCTGGTGATCCTGCTGCTCTTCGGAGCGAAGCGGATCCCGGAGATCGCGGGCTCCTTCGGCAAGGGAATCCGTGAGTTCAAGAAGAACATGAACGACGTCACGCGCGACATTCAGGAGGAGGTGCGTTCCGATCGCATCGGCTCCGCGTCGACGCGCGATCAGCTGCCCCCGGCCGAACGCCCGATGCCGCGCGCCGAGGACGAAAGCCGCCCCGAGCCGAAGCGCCTGCTCAGCTGAGCCGCGGCGCCGACGCACGCAGAGGTCGACGAGCAGAGAGGCCCGGTGATCAGATCACCGGGCCTCTCTGCTTTTCATCGATCGCGCGCGGGTCTGGTCAGCTTTCGCTGCGCCGCGTCGCCTGGTCGATCTTCTTCCGGTTGTCGACGATCTTCGCTTCCGCGCGCAGGTTGGTCACGAAATCCTGAATGCGCTGGCGGCGCAGCAGGTCGAGAATCTGGCCTCGCTGCGCGACCTTCTGCGCATCGAAGGCGGCGCGGTCCGCCGGCTTGCGCGCGTCGACGCGGAGGACCACGACGGCGTCGTCGGTGCGGATCGGCGCGCTGACGACGCCCACCGGGAGGCTGAACGCGGCGCCGATCGCCTCGTTGAAGCGGCCGAGGCCCGGCACGTTGCTGTTGCGGTTGAACTCCTGTGACTGGAACGCGGTCAACCCGAGCGGCTTCGCCGCCTCCTCGAGGCTCGTCTTCGCCGCGGCCTTCGCGAACGAGTCGGCCTGCGGCATCAGGAGGTCGAGCTTCTTCCGCTCGCGGACGATGTGGGTGAGCTCGGGGCGCACCGACTCGATCGTCGGCGTGCCGCCGTGGTCGATCGTGTCGAGTCGCGCGAGGTAGTAGGCGTTGTCGGCGTCGATGAGGTCACTCGATTCGCCCGCGTGCGCGCCCTTGAACGCCCACGCGCTCACGTCCGGCACGTAGGCGCCGTGCAGGAGCGCCGGCTGGCCCTCGATGATCGTGTCCTTCACGACCGTCAGGCCGAGCGTGCGCGCCGCGCTGTCGAACGCCGTCGGCTGCGCCTTGCCCGCCGCGATGGCGCCGAGCCGGTCGGCGAGACGATCGGTTTCGCGCGCCGCCGAGTCGCGCTGCTGGATCGGGATGAGGATGTGGTGCAGCGCGGTGGTGTCGCCGCTGCGCGAGTCGACGCGGATGAGGTGATAGCCGAACTGCGTCTTCACCGGCTGCGAGATCTGGCCGGGCTGGAGCGCGGCGGCGGCCTTCTCGAACTCGGGGACGAAGCGGCCGTGCGGCCCCTTGCCGAGGTCACCACCCTGCGAGCCGGAGGCCGTGTCGCTTGACTCGGCGCGCGCGACGTCCTCGAACTTCTGGGCGCCGCTCGTGATCTCCGCGCGCAGCTGGTTGGCCTTCGCGAGCGCCGCGGCGCTGTCGGCCGCGGTCACCGTGCGGGGAATCGTGACGATCGAGACCACGGCGCGACCCGGGCGCGTCAGCTCCTTCTCGTGGTCCTTGAGGTACGCGCGAAGCTCGTCGTCGCTCACCGAGACCTTCGCGTCCGGGATGCGGTCCGGGGTGAAGGAGACGAAGGTCACGCGCGCGGTGTCGTGCTGGTCACGCCACGCGTTCCAGAGGCGCTCGTCGGTGATGTAGGCGCCCGTCGCGATCTGGTCGAACAGCTTCTGCCGGCGAATCGCGTCGCGATAGTACTGCTCGAGGTACAGGTTCAGCCCCGACTGGCGCGCGAGCGCGCTGCTCCGGTAGCGACGGTATTTCTCGATGTCGAACTGGCCGTTCGTCTGGAGCTCGGGCGCCTGACGGAGCTCCGGCGGCGGGGAGTAATCCGCGGCCTGCTGGATCTCGCGGTCGCTGACGGTGATCCCGCGACGCTCGTACTCCTGCTCGAGGAGCACGTTGTCGATCATCTGGTCGAGGACGCGCTGCTCCAGCTGATGCATCTCGTCGCCGTTCAGGGTGCGTCCGCGACGCTGGCGCTCCTGTTCCGCCGCCTGCGCGACCTGCTGCTGCCAGGTCGTGTAGAGGATCTCCGTTCCGTTCACCTTGGCGACCGCGGTGCTGGTCGTGACGGCGCTCGAATTGAGGATTCCCGACGTCTCGAGAAGGAGAAATCCGACGACGAAGGAGATCGCCATCAGGATGAAGATGAGCTTGGACGCGCTCCGCATCTGTTGCAGCACGGAACGATACTCCTGGAGGGCTGTTGGGGGGCGGCGAAAACGAGGATTCGGCGAAGCCCGAAAGCTAGGGTTCCGCGAGGGGTAAAATCAAGTCAGAGTGCAACTTCGATTGACTTGAATCGTCAATGGGGTATACATTGCCCATCCCGTCGGCCAGGGCCGGCGGCACCCCTCCGAGGCACGTAATGGTCAGCTCTCCCCGCATCGACGAGCTCCAGAAGAAGTTCGACGAGAATCCGCGCCGATACTTCGCGCCGCTCGCGAACGAGTATCGAAAGGCGGGAGACCTCGAGCAGGCGATTCAGCTGTGCCGCGCCTATCTGCCGCAGCAGCCCGGCCACATGAGTGGCCACATCGTCTTCGGGCAGGCGCTCTTCGAGTCGGGACAGTACGACGAGGCGCGCGGCGTCTTCGAGACCGCGCTCGGCCTCGACCCGGAGAACCTGATCGCGCTCCGTCATCTCGGAGACATCGCGAGGCAGAGCGGAGACGTCGGCGGCGCGCGCAGCTGGTACCAGCGCGTGCTCGACGCAGACCCGCGCAACGAGGAGATCGCGGCGCAGATCGCGGCGCTGGATGCCGCGCCGCCGGTCGCACCGGCAGCGGCCGCCCCGTCGCCCGCGCCGGCTGCTCCCGCGGCGGGAGGGATGGGAAGCTGGGGTGAGGTGAGCCCCGAGGCGAACCAGGCGGCTGCCGCGGCAGCGAAACACCCGATCGCTCCAACGCTCGAGCTCCACGACACTCTCTCGGCGACGACGACCACGCCTCCGATGGGAGCGAGCGCCCACGCC
>JABFXM010000084.1 GCA_013361745.1 Gemmatimonadaceae bacterium
GCTCATCCTCCGCCTCCTCGTCCCCGACGAGGGGCAGGTGCTGATCGACGGGCAGGACATCGCGCACCTCTCCTTCGAGGAAGCGCTGGACGTACGGCAGCGGATGGGGATGGTCTTCCAGGGCGCGGCGCTCTTCGACTCGATGACGGTGTTCGAGAACATCGCCTATCCGCTGCGCGAGCATACGGACCTCTCCGAGGACGAGATCGTCGCGCGGGTGCGCGAGAAGCTCGAGTTCGTGGACCTCGAGCCGGACCGCGTGATGGACCAGCTCCCCGCGGAGCTGTCGGGCGGGATGAAGAAGCGCGTCGGGATCGCGCGCGGGATGGCGAACAACCCGCGGATCATGCTCTACGACGAGCCGACGTCGGGGCTCGATCCGCTGACGACGGGCACGATCACGCGGCTGAGCATGAAGCTGCAGCGCGAGCTCGGCGTGACGAGCATCGTCGTCTCGCACGACATCCGTTCGGCATTTCGCATGGCGACGCGCATCGCGCTGCTCGCCGACAGGCACATCGTGTTCTTCGGCACGCCGGAAGAGATGGCGGCGAGCGAGAACGAGTACATCCGGGACTTCCTCGGCGGATTCTAGAGACAGGGCGGCGCCATGAAACGTTCGACGTTCATCACGTGGGACCAGCTGAAGGTGGGGAGTCTGATCGTCATCGGGCTCGTCGTCCTCGGTCTCGCGATCTACAACCTCGGCAAGGCGGCGCACCTGTTCAGCAGCCGCTACAAGCTCGTGGCCTTCCTGCCTAACGCGAACGGGCTGCGCGCCGGGGGCTCGGTGCTCATCGCGGGCCAGCTCGCGGGGACGATCCAGTCGATCGACTTCCTGCCCGTCGACGCGGACACGACGCGGAACCTGAAGGTCACCGTGCAGATCGAGCAGAGCCTGCAGCAGCAGGTGCGCGAGGACTCGAAGGCCCGCGTCCGCACGCTCGGCCTGCTCGGCGACAAGGTGCTCGACATCAGCCCGGGGACGCCGAAGACGTCGCCCCTCCGTGCCGGCGACACGCTGACGGTCGATAAGTCGCTCGACTACGACCAGATCATCGCCCAGGCGTCGGGCGCGGTCGCGGACCTGGTCCAGCTGACGGCGGACCTGAAGCAGATCACGGGCGGGATCGTGCGCGGCGAGGGGACGATGGGGCAGCTCGTCACCGACCGGTCGCTCTACGACCAGCTCACCGGAACGATGACGCAGATGAACGGGCTGCTCATCCGGCTCCAGCGCCCGAACGGCACCTTCGGCCGGATGATCGACGACCCGGCGCTCTACGACAAGCTCGTGGCCACGCTCGGCGCGACCGACTCGCTGCTCATGGCGATGAACAACAAGAACGGGACGTTAGGCAAGCTGCTGCGCGACGACTCGCTCTACACTTCGTTCGTCGGGATCGCGCACGGCGGCGACTCGCTGATGAAGATGCTGACGAGCGGGCAGGGCACGGCCGGAAAGATGCTCGCCGACCAGCAGCTCTACGATCAGCTGAACAAGACGCTGACGGACCTGAACGCGATCCTCGCGGACATCAGGCGGGATCCGAAGCGGTACATGAAGGGGGCGATTCACGTCGGGTTTTGACGGGCTGACGTGGGACGTGGGAGTTGACGTGGGACGGGGGATCGATGTCGGGGCTCGGGACGACGTGGGACGTGGGAGAGACGTGGGATGTGGGACGTGGGATGCGGGAACCGGCGAACACCGGCTCGATACTGCGGCTCCAACTGACCGACTCCAGCGCGGGCTACTTCCGTCGATTGTCCGCCGATGACGGGGCGGAGCGAGAGGAGGTGCGGGCGGCGCGTTCGTTTCGGATCATGACGAGCAGCAGGCGGCGGATGCTGACGAGGTCCTCGAGGCGGGACTCGACGAGCTTGGTGTCGAGGCGTGGAAGTGCGGTGTGGTACCAGGAGATCGCCTCGTCGGTCGAGCCTAACGCGTATTCGAAGTAGCGGATCCGGTCGGACCGGGACCGCCGCGAGTACCCCTCGGCGATCTGCGCGGCGATGGACCCGATCGCGCGCACGAGCTGCGTCGCCACCTCGGCGAGCCGAGGGTCGGCCGCCATCGCGTCGGTGTCCGCCCACGCGAGGGTCCCGAGCCGCCGCGCGATCGTGTACGCCTGCACCTTGGCGAGCACCCCGAGGGTGCCAGCCCCTTCTCGGCATCGGTGGGAGTCATGACCCACCCTAACGCCTCCGTGCCCCACGACCCGCATGGTTGTGTTGCGGAGCGTAGCAAAATGCCCCCGCTCCCACGTCCCACGTCCCACGTCCTCCCCCGTCCCACGTCAAATTCCACGTCGCACGTGGAACCACGTTCAAGCCCGCGACCGACCCGTTATCTTTCCGTTCATCCCCGTCCGAGCCCCCTCCGTGCCCCACGCCGCCCCTCCCGGAACCACCTACGATCTCGACGTCGTCGTCACGCGCGGCGATGCGATCGAATCGCGGCACCGCGTGCACGCGGCGGTCGTCGACGCCGCGGGGCAGCTGGTCGGGTCGGCGCGCGATCCGCGGCTCGTCACCTACTGGCGCTCGTGCGCGAAGCCGTTCCAGGTGATGCCGCTGCTCGCGTCGGGGGGATTCGACCGGTTGAAGTGGGGAGACGACCAGCTCGCGCTCGCGTGTGCGTCGCACGGCGGTGAGCCGGAGCACGTCGCCATCGTCGCGGGGATGCTCGACACCATCGGGCTCGAGGAGGGTGATCTCGCCTGCGGACCGCACGAGCCGATGTCGGCGCGCGGGGCGAAGCTCGTGCGCGAGTCGGGGGCGCGCCTGACGCGCCTGCACAACAACTGCTCCGGGAAGCACGCGGCGATGCTCGCCCGCGCGCGAACGGAGGGCTGGCCAACCGTCGGCTACGAGCGCGCGGGACACGCCGTGCAGCGCGACATCGTCGCGGAGCTCGAGCGCTGGTGCGACGTGCCGGCGGACGAGTTCCTGCAGGCGGTCGACGGGTGCGGCGTCGTGGTCTTCGGGATGCCGCTCTACAACATGGCGCTCGCGTATGCGCGGCTCGCCGGCGCGGCGACGAGCGGCGAGGACATCCCGGGGCGCGTCGTCCACGCGATGACGACGCGTCCCTTCCTCATCGGCGGGTCGGATCGATTCGATTCGGCGCTGATGGAGGAGACGGACGGACGCGTGCTCTCGAAGATCGGCGCCGAGGGGGTGCACACCGTCGCGCTCACCGAGGAAGGAATCGCCTTCGCGATCAAGGTCGAGGACGGCGCGCAACGGGCGCAGTTCACCGCGGTGCTGCGACTGCTGCAGCGGCTCGGCGCGCTCCCCGAGATGCTGCCGCCACGGCTCGAGGAGTTCGCGCACCGTCCCCTGCGCAACACGCGCGGCGAGACGGTCGGCGAAGTCCGGCCGGCCACCTGAGCGAGACGCGGTCGTTCGACGACGACCGCCTGCTTTCGATGACGCAGACGATCCTGCCGCTCGCCATCGTACCCTCGCTCGACGAGCCGACGGTGACGCTGGTGCGCCTCGCGGGCGCCGTCGCCGCGGGCTCGGAGCGGCAGATGCGGAAGGCGATGCAGGAGGCGGTCGCCATCGATCCGGTCTGGGTCGAGGAGCTGATCCTGCAGTCGTACCTCTTCGCGGGCTTTCCGCGGACGCTGAACGCGATGCGCGAGTGGCGGAAGGCGAGCGGCCGGCCCGCGCCCGAGCGTGACGAGCGGGCGCGGGCGGAGCTGAACGCGGCGCAGTGGCGCGCGGACGGGGAGCAGACGTGCGCGAAGGTGTACGACGGGATGTACGAGCGGCTGCGCGAGAACATTCTCGCGCTGCATCCGGCGCTCGACGCCTGGATGGTGGTGGACGGATATGGAAAGGTGCTCTCCCGCCCGGGGCTCGACCTCGTGCGGCGCGAGCTCTGCATCGTCGCCGTGTGCGCGGTGGCGAAGCAGGACCGGCAGCTGCAGTCTCATCTCCACGGCGCGCTCAACGTCGGGGCGACGCCGGGGCAGGTGGTCGGCACGCTGGTCGCGCTCGCCGACATGCTCGGGGGCGAGATGCTGCAGCGCGACATCGCGATGTTCAACAAGGTTCTGGGCAAACAGGGGTAGAGAGACATGTTCATCGATCGCGCGGTGGTGAGGGTCGAGGCGGGAACGGGCGGCTCCGGCTGCACGTCGTTCCGCCGCGAGCATCGCGTGCCGATGGGAGGTCCCGACGGCGGCGACGGCGGTCGCGGCGGCGACATCATCGTGCGCGCCGACTCGAACCTCGCGACGCTGCTCGACTACACGTACCGCGACCGCTGGCAAGCGGAGCGGGGCGAGCACGGAAAGGGCGCGAACAAGACCGGCGCCTCCGGTGAGAGCATCGTCCTCCCGGTGCCGCCGGGAACGGTCATCCGCGACGCCGACAGCGGTGAGCTGATCGGAGTGGTGCTCGAGCACGGCGACGAGATCGTCGTCGCGAAGGGCGGGCGAGGGGGGAAGGGCAACGCCTTCTTCGTCACCTCGACGCACCAGGCGCCGCGCGAGTGGCAGCCGGGCGAGGAAGGCGAGGCGCGCTCGCTCGAGCTTGAGCTAAAGCTCATCGCCGACGTCGGGCTCGTGGGCCAGCCGAACGCGGGCAAGTCGACGCTGCTCTCGGTCGTCTCCGCCGCGCGCCCGAAGATCGCCGACTATCCGTTCACCACGCTCGCGCCGAACCTCGGCGTCGTCCAGCTCACCGACCACCGCACCTTCGTCGTCGCCGACATCCCGGGCATCATCGAAGGCGCGCACGAGGGGAAGGGGCTCGGCCTCCAGTTCCTTCGGCACATCGAGCGGACACGAATCCTCGCCTTCCTCATCCCGATCGACGCGATGGACTGGCAGGCGGAGTACGACGCCCTCCGCGCCGAGGTGACGTCGTACTCGGCGGAGCTCGCGGCCAAGCCGCACTGCGTGGTGTTCACCAAGCTCGACCTGCTGGGCGAGCCGTACGTCCCGGAGATCGAAGCTCCGGAGGCGTTCGGCGTGTT
>JABFXM010000354.1 GCA_013361745.1 Gemmatimonadaceae bacterium
GCGCCGCTGCCCGCGAAGGGCGTCGCTCGCGGGGTGGGGGGATCGAGCCGGTACAACCGGTGGTTGCCGGCCATCGCGATCGCGATCTCGTCGCCGAGCAGCCCGAGATCCCATGGCGACGACAGCGCCCCGGCGGCGAGATCGGCGCGCGACCGCAGCTGCCTCCCCGTGCCGGCTATCGTGCGGGTCGCGCGTGCACGAAGATCGATCTCGCGGATCGCGTGGTTGCCGGCGTCGGCGACGAGCAACGCGTCGCCGTCGAAGAGCAGACCCTGCGGGTAGTTGAAGAGCGGGTCCACGCCGTCACGCCAGCCGCGCGCCGAGCCGAACAGCGCATCCACGCGGGCGGTCGCGCGGCTCGTGAGCGTCCCGAGGAGGATGCGATCATTCCCGCTGTCGGCGATCGCGATGCGATCCCCGCTCACCGCGACCTTGCCCGGATAGCGCAGCGCAGCAGCGGACCGCTGCTGACGCGTGGGCGGGAAACGCTCGTCGCGCTCGAGTGTGTCGCCCGCCGCGGCGATGATCTCGCGCAGCGTCGGCGCGACCGCATCGGCGGTGAACTCGCCCGCGTGCTGCCCGAGGACGTAGCCACGCGGATCGATCACGACGATCGTCGGCCACGCACGGACCGCGTACGAGCGCCAAATCCGGAACTGCCGGTCGTTCACGATCGGGTGCTCGACACCGAGCCGCTGTGCCGCGTCGGCGATGCGGCGCGTCTCGCGCTCGGTGATGAACTTTCCACTGTGGACACCGATGACGACGAGCTCGTCGCGGAACTGCTCCTCGAGCTCCCGCAACTGCGGGAGGACATGGATGCAGTTGATTCAGCCGTAGGTCCAGAAGTCGAGGATCGCGATCTTTCCGCGCAGGTCGGCGATCGAGAGCGCGCCTCGCGCGCTGCCGATCCAGTCGAGCCCTGCGGGAAAATCGGGCGCGCGTACCGCGGGTACGTTCATCACTGGCACGGGTCTGGAGGATGTCGGGCGAATCGCGTGCGATCCCGGGGCGATCAATCTTCGCGCCACGACGGACGCGAACCCATACTCTCGATTGGATGACGTCCGACGACGATCGATCAGCCTCCGCCGAAAACGCGCCCCGTGACGCGGCCAGTCACCATGCGCCTGGTGGTGGCTTCCGCAATCCCTGGCCGGGCGCGCAGCCGAAGGGCTTCGCCGCCGTGCTGCGCTGGTCGGCAGGACGTGCCGTTAGGCGCCTGCGAGGCGCGCGCACGCCGCCTGTCGCCGCGTTTCCGACCGCGGTGTCGGCGATCGCGAGTCCACGCGAGAGCGGAGACGCGTTGCGCGCCACGTGGGTGGGCCACTCGACCGTCCTGCTGCAGCTCGGCCGCATGAACGTCCTCACCGATCCGATCTGGAGCATGCGGGCTTCTCCCGTTGCCTGGGCGGGCCCGCGGCGTCTGATGGCGCCCGCGATCGCGCTGTCGGAATTGCCGCCACTCGATGTCGTGCTCCTCTCGCACGATCACTACGACCATCTCGACGCCTCGACGGTGAGACGCCTGGTCGCGGCGCATCCCGAAGCACGCTGGGTGACCGCGCTCGGTATCGGCCGGCGGCTCACCGAGCTCGGAGTACCGCAGGTCGTGGAGCTCGACTGGTGGCAGTCCACTCGAGCCGCCGATGCGATCGTCACGGCGACCCCCGCGCAGCATTTCAGCGGCCGCTCGCTCGGCGACCGTGATTCGACCCTCTGGGCCGGCTTCACCATCGCCGCCGACGGATGGAAGGTCTTCTTCGCGGGAGACACCGGTCGCCACCCCGAGTTCGGGGCGATCGCGCGTCGCCTCGGTCCATTCGACGTCGCCCTGATGCCGATCGGGGCGTACGAGCCGCGCTGGTTCATGCGGCCCGTGCACATGAACGCCGAGGAAGCGGTGGAAGCGGCCGTCGAGCTGACCGCACCGGGAGGAGAGCCCCCGATCATGATGGGCATCCACTGGGGCACCTTCCGGCTCACCGACGAGCCGATGGACGAACCGCCCAGGCGCGCGAGTCGCGCCTGGGCGGCCCGTGGGCTACCCGCCGAACGCTGCTGGGTCCTCCGCCATGGAGAGACGCGGACGCTGCCGCGCCCCTCCACCGCCGCACGGAGCCCTGCCTAACGCGTGATCGTTATCGGTGCCGTGCGGACGTGGAGGTTGTGGTTGACGCGCAAACCGGCGACGCCGTCCGTCGCGACCGTTCCCGCCTTCACGGCCCCGACCTGCTTGTCGTTGACCATGAACCGCACCGAGTCCGCGGCGACACGGACGGCGAGACGGTAGGTCCCGTGCCCGGAGCTGTCAGCCTTCGGCACGGCGGCGTTCGGGGTCCAGGCGATGACATCCTTCGTGTTCGCGCCCTCGCGCGATTTCACGAGGAACTGGCCATTTCCGCGAACGAGGAAGTAGGTGTAGGCCCGGCTCGGCGACTGGAGGTTGCGCCCGCCGACGAAGATCCCGTACGCCTCCGGATGGTGAGGCGCCTCGAGCTGCATGAAGGTCGCGCTCGCCGTGTAGTTGCCGCTCGCCGTGTCCCTTGCGGCGAACACGATGTGCGCCGGTCCGGTCGTCACCTCCCAGCTTCCGTCCCTGGTCGCGTACCGGATGCTGGTCAGCTTCGCCGTGCTGTCGTCGGTGACCGCCGCGTAGCCGCTGGGAACACCGCTCCCCTGCGCGGCGACGTCGGTATCCGCCGGCATCCGGCCGGCGGCGCTGTCGACGGTCTTCTCCTGCTTCGTACTGCACGCCGCGAGCGTCGCGGCCAGTACCAGCGCGGTGTATCGCATGATCGGTGCTCTCCTCGGGTGGACTTGCGGGCGGGAATATAGGCTGCGCGCCGCGCGGCGTCAGGACGCGAAGATTCGCGCGGCAATTCCACCGTCGCACTCTTGCCTGCATGATACGCCTCAGCTTGTGCGCGAAAATTGCGGTTGCGCCCGGCACCCACCCTCATGAGGGAACTCAACATGGCAACGAAGGCGAAGTCGTCACGCGGCGGCGCGCGCCGCAGCGGCGGAAGCGCGGGTAAGCGTGGTGGTGCGAAGAAGGGCGGCGCGAAGCGTGGCTCCGCGAAGCGTGGTTCGGCCAAGCGCGGCGGCGCCAAGCGTGGCGGCGCGAAGCGCGGTGCCGGCAGCAGTGGATCCACGAGCGGCCGGAAGAAGTCGTCGAGCACACGTCGTCCAACCGCCCGCGGCGCGGCGGGGAAGAGTGGCGCGAAGCGGCCGACGACGCGCTCGTCGGGCGCGAAGAAGTCCTCGGCTCGCAAGAGCTCGGGCGGCGGGAGCCGCAAGAGCTCGACGCGTCGTGCGCAGTCGCCCGTCGACCGCGTTAAGCGCGTGGGCGGTGCCGTCCTGCAGCAGGCGGCCGACGCGGCCGGCGTCGTGAAGGATACGTTCGAGACGGTGGTCGAGAAGGTCCAGGATCGCTTCTGAACGACGCGACCGCGACGAGAGGGGCCAGCGCCGTTAGGCGCTGGCCCCTCTCGTCGTCAGGCACCGGCGCGTTGCCGCGGCGTCGGCGTCTCCGGCGGACCCGCGGCACGATGCCGGGCAAGCCAATCGACCACGAGGCCGATCACCCGATCGCGCCCGTGATCGACGGTTAGGACATGTCCACCCTGATCCAGCCAGACGAGCCGCTTCTCCGGGGCGCCGAGCCGCGCGTACTCGCGCTCTGCGGCGTCGGGAGGGATCCGCTCGTCATTCAGGCCATGGATGACGAGCGTCGGCGACTTGATGCGCGGGAGCGACGTCTGCACCCGACGCACCACCCGTGACAGCTCGAACAGGAGCCCCGGGGTCAGGACGCCGTAGCCGCGGTTCCTCGCGCGCTCGCTCTCGTCATGAATCGATCGCTCCCCGCCGGATCTGAAGTACGGGGTGATCACCCCCCAGATGGGATGGAAGCGCGCAACGAACCGCGCCCGGCGGGGCATGCTGACATAGGGCGCGATCAACGCCAGGGCGGGCATCGTCGGCGTCTCGGCGGCCAGGATGATCGCGAGCGCGCCGCCCATCGACAGCCCGACCACGGGCGAAGGGCCGTGATGCGCGGTCAGGTCCTCGTACGCCGTGCGTGCGGCGGCGATCCACTGCTTGGCTCGCGTCGCCCCGAATTCCGCGAGCGATCGGCCATGCCCTGGCAGCAGAGGCGCGCGCACGGTGTAGCCGTGCGCGTGCAGAGCCTCGGCCACATAGTGCAGCGTCTGCGGCGTGTCGCCGAAGCCATGCAGCAACAGCACGCCCCGACCGTTGTCGGCATCGAGCGAGATGGGCTCGGCGCCGGGAACGATCCCGTTCGCGGCGGGGACGAGTCGCTGCCCGACCTCCGCGGCCAGAGACCGCGCCGTCCGGCGGCCGTTCCAGAGCGCCACGAGGATCGCGGCGCCGAACGCGACGATCAGTAGCGTCGCACCGATGGATCCACCTCGACGCTCCAGCGATCGATGCCGCCGGTGAGGTTACGGGCGGAGACACCGTGCGCCCGGAGAAAATCGACCGCCCGTGCGCTGCGACTCCCGTGATGGCAGTAGACGACGACTTCGCGATCGCGTGGAATGTCGGCGATGGCGGTCGGCAGTGTCCGCAACGGTATGAGATGCGAGCCCTCGATTCGCGCGACGGCGTCCTCCGCGGGCTCGCGGACGTCGAGGAGATAGAGCGGAGTCTCCGCGCCGAGGAGCTCGGCGAGCTCGCGCGGCGTCACCGGCCCCGGGTCGTCCACCGACTCGCCACCGGGATTCGTTCTCGATTGCTGCATCCCGGCCAATATAGTCGGCTCAGGTCAGCGCGCGTCGCTCTCGGTCGGCGCTTCCAACGAGATGGAGCAGCGCGTCACCATCGAGCCAGCTCTGATCCAGCTTCGCGGCCAGCTTCCCGGGTGGCTCGACCGTGATGATCGCACCGTCGCGCGTGGCCATTCCTTCGCCGACGAGCTTCGCCAGGACGAGCGAAACCGAGTCGCGCGTCGCGCCGACCATCTCGC
>JABFXM010000570.1 GCA_013361745.1 Gemmatimonadaceae bacterium
GCCCGATGAACATCTCGCACGAATGGCTCCGCGCGCTCGTCCCGCACGAGCTCTCGCCCGCGCAGGTGCGGGACATCCTCACGTCGCGCGTGGCGACGGTCGAGGACCTCGTCCCCCTGCGCGAGGACCTCGCGCCTATCGTCATCGGGCGCGTCGTCGCGGCCTCGCGGCATCCGGACTCGGACCATCTCTGGGTCACCAAGGTGGACGCGGGCGCGGGCGAGCCGCTCGACGTAATCTGCGGCGCGCCTAACGTTCGCGCGGGCGCGTTGTATCCCTTCGCACCCACCGGAACCGTCATGCCCGGTGGCCTGAAGATCGAGAAGCGCAAGATCCGCGGTCAGTGGTCGAACGGGATGCTCTGTTCCGCGCGCGAGCTCGGACTCGGCGACAACCACGAGGGGATTCTCGAGCTCAGCATCGACGCGCGTCCGGGTACGCCCTTCCTCGCCGCGGTTCCCGCGGGCGACACCCGCCTCGTCGTCGACGTGCTCCCGAACCGACCCGACCTGCTCTCGCACCTCGGCATCGCGCGCGAGCTCGCCGCGGCGATCGGGGGGGCCGCGTCGCTTACGCGCTTCAGCGACGCCGACGCGAGCATTCACGCGGCGGTGAGCGCGGAGCGCGAAGGCCGCGCGGGAAGCGTCGCGGTCCGCGTCGAGGATCCCGAGCTCGCGCCGCGATACATGGGCGCCGTCGTCCGCGGGGTGAAGGTCGCGCCGAGCCCCGAGTGGCTCGTCGCGCGGCTGCAGGCGGTGGGGGTCCGGTCGATCAACAACGTCGTCGATGCGACCAACTACGTGCTCCACGAGATGGGGCAGCCGACCCACGCCTTTGATCTCGCGAAGCTCGGGGGCGGCGCGGTCGTCGTTCGCGCGGGGCGGAAGGGCGAATCGCTCGTCACCCTCGACGGTACTTCGCGCACCCTCGACGAGCGCATCACCGTGATCGCCGACGCGGCCCGCCCGCACGCGGTCGCGGGTGTGATGGGCGGGCGGGAGAGCGAGGTGACCGAGGCGACGACCGACCTCTTCGTCGAGGTCGCGATCTTCGATCCGCGTCGCACCCGCGCTGCGCGTCGCGCGCTCGGGCTTTCGACCGACGCGAGCTATCGCTTCGAGCGGAGCATCGATCCGGCGCTTCCGCCCGCGGCGCTCGAGCGTGTCGTCTCGCTCATCATCGCGCTCGCGGGGGGACGCGCCGAGGGCGTCGTCGACCTGGGCGCAGCGCAGAAGCAGCGTGCGCCCCTCGTCCTGCGCGTCGCGCGGGTCAGGCGGGTTCTCGGCGAGGCGGTGCCGGCGAACGACATCCGCCGCTCGCTCGAGGCGATCGGGTTCACCGTCGGCACGCGCCCCGGCACCGAGATGCTCGCCGGCGAGGAGGAGCTGAGCGTGCTCCCTCCGAGCTGGCGCGGCGACGTCGTCGACGAGATCGACATCGTGGAAGAGGTGGCGCGGCTCATCGGCTACGAGAAGTTCCCGGATGACCTGAGACCCGCCCGCCCCTCCGCGGTGCCCGACGCGCCGCAGTGGACGCTCGCGGCGCGGCTGCGCGAGGAGCTCGTCGGTCTCGGACTCTACGAGGCGCGTCCGATCCCCTTCGTCCGCGGCGGGGAAGGGGACAGCCACGTTCGAGTCCTCAACCCGATCGCGGAGAACGAGGCGTTTCTGCGACGCGATCTCCTCGATTCCCTGGCGCGGCGTGCCGAATACAATCTCAGCCGCATGCAGGGAGACGTCCGCCTTTTCGAAATCGGCAACGTCTTCATCCCGCGAAAGGGCGCACTTCCCACCGAGGAGATGCGGGTCGCCGCGCTGGTGATGGGCGCGCGTCGTCCCGTGCACTTCACCGAGAGCAAGCCGCCCGCCTACGACGAGTGGGACGCGAAGGCGCTCGCGGAGAGGATCCTCCGCCTCGTCTATCCCGACGCGCGCATCGAGCTCGCACCGGCGAGCGGCGGCGTGCTGTGGGCCGTGCTCGTAGCGGGGCGCGGCGTCGGACGCGTCTCGCGCGTGGCGCTGGATGCCCCGGTCTGGGCGGCCCCCGCATTTGGCGTCGAGATCGCGATCGGCGAGGTCTCCTCGGAGCGTGTGGCGCAGCCGGGTCGCAACGCATACGCCGCGACCGCGTCGGCCGCCCAGCGTCGGCACCCGGCGTATCGTCCGCTCCCCTCGACGCCGGCGGTGGAGCTCGACCTCGCCCTCCTCGTACCGGAGGACGTCCCCGCGGCGATCGTGGAGGAGGTCCTGCGTCGTGGCGCCGGGGATCTGCTCGAGCGCGTGGTGCTCTTCGACGAGTACCGCGGGAAGGGCGTCGAGAGCGGAACGAGGTCACTCGCCTGGCGGTTGACCTTGCGGCATCCCGAACGCACTCTACGCGACAAGGAAATCGAAGGCCGGCGGGACAAACTCCTGAAGACTTTGGAGCATGAGCTCGGAATCAGACAACGGACGGCCTGAGATCGCCGCCTTTCAGGAGCTGTCGCAGCTCGTCCATCACCTGGAGGACGAGCTTGGCACCTTCCGGCGCCGGGCGATGGCCGCCGAGGCGCGCGTGAAGGAGCTCGAGGCGCTGTCCGGTGACGAGCCGACCGACGTCGTCGCGCTCGCGCGCGAGAACGCGGACCTGAAGAAGCGGCTGGCCGTCGCGACCGATCGAACGCGCCAGCTCCTCGAGCGCGTGCGCTTCGTCCGCCAGCAGGGCGCGAAGGGAGGGGAGAAGTGAGCACCAAGCGCTCGGTTCGCGTCTCGATCGTCGGCGAGGAATATCCGATCCGGACCGAGCGATCGGCGGAGTTCACCCGCGCGGTGGCGGACTACGTGGATCGAACGATCCGGTCGGTGCTGGAGAGCGGGACGGTGATCGAGACGCACAAGGCGGCGATCCTCGCCGCCATGAAGATCACCGACGAGCTGTTTCACGCGCGGGAGGAGGGCGAAGCGCTCGCGGGCGACATGCGCGCGCTCGCGGCGGAGATCCGGCGGCTGCTGCCACCGGCGAAGCGGGAGACGGCCTAGCAAACCGTCAAGTGACGACGTAGCTTGAACGCGTGGGTGCTAGCTCCAAGCCGGGGTTGCAGTTAGCCCTGTGCGCCGCGTCGCTTTCTCGAGGCGCGCGCGCGAGCCGCGGCACCTGCCTTCCACCGACGCGCGCCCCCTCGGCGTGCTGGAGATATAGATCGAGCCATGAGCGAATCGCTGCTGATCGCCGCGCTGGGCACCCTCACGATTGTGGCCGCCGCGGCGTTTTTCTTTGTGGGACGCAGCACCGGCGCAAAGGCCGAGATCGCGCGCCAGGCATTGGCCAGGGCGACCGCCGAGGAGACCGCCAGACGCATCGTCGGCGACGCCGAGCGTGAGGCCGAGTCCGCGCGAAAGAGCGCGGTGATAGCGGGGAAGGAAGAAGTGATGAAGCTTCGTGAGAGCTTCGAGGCGGACGCCCGCGGTCGCCGTGTCGAGATCGAAGCCGAGGAGAAGCGGCTCCAGGACAAGGAGTCCGTGCTCGAGCGAAAGCTCGACCTCGTCGAGCAGCGCGACCGCGAGATCAACCGGCGGACGAGCGAGGTGATGAAGCGCGAGAAGGCGACCGGGGAACGCGAGCAGGAGCTCGAGCGCCTCATCGGCGAACAGCGCCACCGCCTCGAGCAGCTCGCCGGGATGTCGGCTCAGGACGCGAAGCAGGAGCTCGTCCGTCGCATGGAGGAGGAAGCGCAGGCCGACGCCGCCAATCGGATCCGGGAGATCCGCGAGTCGGCGCGCCGGAACGCGGATCGCGAGGCGAAGAAGATCGTCGCCCTCGCCATCCAGCGCATCGCCGCCGAGCACACCGCGGAGAGCACGGTCTCGGCGGTCGCGCTTCCGAACGACGAGATGAAGGGGCGCATCATCGGCCGCGAGGGGCGGAACATCCGCGCCTTCGAGCTGGCGACGGGGGTGGACGTGATCATCGACGACACGCCGGACACGGTGGTCGTCAGCTCCTTCGATCCGATCCGCCGCGAGATCGCGCGGCTCGCGCTGGAGAAGCTGGTCACCGACGGACGCATCCATCCCGGACGGATCGAGGAAGTCGTCAAGAAGGCGCAGGGCGAGATCGCGACCAAGATCGTCGAGCTCGGGGAGAGCAGCGCCTACGAGGTCGGCGTCCACGGCCTGCACCCGGAGCTCATCAAGCTGATCGGACGCATGCACTGGAGGACCAGCTACGGCCAGAACATCCTCCAGCACTCGAAGGAGGTGGCCTGGCTGGCCGGGACGATGGCCGCCGAGCTCGGGCTCGACGTCGCGATGGCGAAGCGCGGCGCGCTCCTGCACGACGTCGGCAAGGTGCTCACCCACGAGCACGAGGGGACGCACGTGCAGCTCGGCGTCGAGGTCGCGACGAAGTACGGTGAGCACCCGCTGATCGTGAACGCGATCGCCGCACACCACGACGATGTGCCCCACGAGAGCGAGGTGTCGGTGCTCGTGCAGGCGGCCGACGCGATCAGCGGATCGCGTCCCGGCGCGCGGCGCGAGGCGTTCGAGACGTACGTGAAGCGACTCGAGGGTCTCGAGCGGATCGCCTCGAGCTACCGCGGCGTCGAGAAGGTCTACGCGATCCAAGCCGGTCGCGAGATCCGCGTCGTCGTCACCCCCGACGACGTGGACGACACCCGCTCGGCGGCGCTGTCGGAGGAGATCGCACGGCGAATCGAGGCCGAGCTCCAATACCCCGGGCAGATCAAGGTCGTGGTCATCCGCGAGACGCGGGCGGTGGACTTTGCGCGCTGACCCCGCGGTGGGAGAGCTCGGCCGCATCATCGACGGCCAGGCGATCGCGCGCCGCATCCGCGACGAGCTCGCGGGCGAGGTCGCGACGCTCGCGGAGAGCGGCCTCGTTCCGGGGCTCGCCGTGATCCTCGTCGGCGACGACCCGGCGAGCGCGGTCTACGACGCGTCGAAGGAGCGCGCCTGCCACGAGGCCGGGATGCATGGCG
>JABFXM010000409.1 GCA_013361745.1 Gemmatimonadaceae bacterium
ATCGGCGCGTTCGTCACCGCGGCGATTCGTGCCCGCGTCGCCGCGATCTCCTCGCTGCCCTCGCCGCACGCGAGCACGACCTGCGCACGCTCCAGGTAGCGCTCGCTCACTTCGATCCCGAGTCGCTCGAGCGGGTCGACGGTGTCGCGGAGGCCGGCCGTGTCCACGAGGCGCAAGGGCCAGCTCCGGCCGTCGATCACGGCTTCGATCGCGTCGCGCGTCGTACCGGGAATCGGCGTCACGAGCGCGCGCACCTGGCCGAGCAGCGCGTTGAAGAGCGACGACTTTCCCGCGTTAGGCGGCCCGGCGAACACCACGATGGCTCCCTCGCGCACGAGCTCCCCGACGGGGGCCGTCGCGAGGAGGCTGTCGAGCATCGCGCTGACGTTCGTGACGGCGGCGACGATGCGTGCAGGCGATATCGGACCGTCGTCTTCTTCCGGGAAGTCGATGTCGTAGGCGATCAGCGCCTCCACCTCGAGGAGCGCGTCACGAAGCGCGTGTACGCGGCGAGCGAGTCCTCCGTCGAGAGTCGCCAGTGCGACACGTTGCGCCGCACGTGACGTGGCGTCGATCACGTCGCCGATCGCCTCGCCTTGCGTGAGCGTGAGCTTTCCGTTCGCCACCGCGCGGCGCGTGAACTCGCCCGGCAGCGCCTGACGCGCTCCCGCGGCGAGGAGCGCCCCGAGCACGAGCGCCGAGGTGACGAGTCCACCGTGCGTCGACAGCTCGACCATCGGCTCGCCGGTGAAGCTTCGTCCCCGCTCGAAGCGCGTCACCAGCGCCTGGTCGAGGACCTCGCCCGACGCGGGATCGCGCAGCGTCGCGAGCGTGGCTGTTCGCGCGACGGGAGGCCACGGGTCGATGAGTCGCGCGGCGATTCGGTCACTTTCCGCTCCGCTCATGCGCACGATCGCGAGCGCACCTCGCCCGGGCGGTGTCGCGAGCGCCGCGATGGTATCGTTCCCGCCGCGAATCGCCGTGAGCGCACCGAGCACGCTCGTGGTGGCCGGCGGCGTCGCGTCGCCGGCCATCGTCAGACGCCGGCGGTGGTCTCGAGCTCGAAGGCTTCGCCGGGCTCGATGATGCGCACCTTGTGGCCGTGCGCATGCTGCGGCAGCCGCGCCCGCAAGCGCACGATCGCGTCGTGTGCCCCCGCGGTCAGGTGACGGAAGGTCCCCCAGTGATACGGGATCAGGATCTTCGCATCGAGCCGCTCGAAGAGCGCCAGCGCGTCGTCGCTCGTGAGATGTCCGCGCCGGAAGTTGAACTTCCACCACGGTGCATGGCCGATGGGAAGCAGCGCGACGTCGAGCTGCCGCCCGCTTCCGACGACCCGCTCGGCCACGAGGCGACCCGTATCCGGTGTCAGCGCCGTGTCGCCGGCGAAGAACACGGTCTCGACCCCCGCGTCGAGCAGGTACATGTTCGCCGCGCTTCGCCAGCGGTCCACCGCATAGCGGCTTCCGACATGCTTCGCCGCCGCGGCCGTGATCGATACCTCACCGACGCGCACCTCGTCGCCGGGACCAACTCCGATCGCATTCGCATGCCCACGCGCGGTGAGCCATCTCGCGATCGGCGGCGGCGCATACAGGGGAATGGTTCGCGGCAGTGCCTCGAGCGAATCGAACGACAGATGATCCGCGTGCGCGTGCGAGAGTAGGATGGCGTCGAGGGAGGGAAGCGCGCCGAGGGCGATCCCCGGAGCGCTCACGCGCGGCAGGAATCGCCCGAGGTGCGGATCGAAGTTCGGATCGGTGAGGATCCGCCGCCCCGCCAGCTCCAGGAGCAGCGTTGCGTGGCCGATGTAGGTGATCCGCACCCGTCTCCGCGGTCAGGTGCTCGTCAGGCCTGCGAGCCGCGACGGACTCGCGCCGGCGCTGGCGTGCTCACGACGGGCCGAAGGTTGGCCTTCGCCCGCTCCTTCGACAGCATCCACTGCTGCGGGATCGTCACGATGTTCTGCACCGTGTAGTAGAGATTGAGCCCCGCGGGGAAGCGGAAGAAGATCACGGTCATCACGATCGGCATGACGTAGGCCATCATCTTCGCCTGCGGGTTCGGCGGTACCCCGCGCATCCCGATCCACGAGAGGAGGAACATCGAGATTCCCATCAGGACCGGCAGGATGTAGTACGGATCGCGCAGCGAGATGTCCGGGAGCCAGAGGAACGGCACGCCGCGGAACTCGATCGTGTTCTGGAAGACGAAGAACAGCGCGAAGAGGATCGGCATCGGGATGAGCATCGGCATGCATCCAGCCAGCGAGCTGAATGGGCTCATGTCGTGCTCCTTGTAGAGCCGCATCATCTCGGCGTTCAGCCGCTGCGGATCGCTGCGATACTTCTTCTGCAGCTCCTGCAGCTCCGGCTGGATCCGCTGCATCTTCAGGCTCGTCCGCATGGCGCTCTGGTTCAGCGGCCACGTGAGGAGACGGATCATCACGCCGAAGAGGACGAGCACCCACCCGTAGCTCATCCTGAATGTCTCGTGCAGCCAGAGCAGGGCTCGCATGACGAGCGTCGCGAACGGCTGCACGATTCCCTGGAGGAAGCCGCCGTACGGGTTCGCGGTGTCGAGATCCCGCCCCAGTGCTCTGAGCCGACGCCACTCCTGCGGTCCCGCGTACACGTCGAACGAGAAGCCGCCGTCGCCAAGCGGCACCTGCAGCGTCCCGGCCATGTGTGTCACGGCCTTCGAGGCACGCGGCAGTCCCGTGATCGTGAGCGGACCGAAGGGGTGTGCCGTATCCCTCGCGGCGACGGCGACGAGGAAGTACTTGCTCTTCGTCACCGCCCAGGTAATGGGCCCGGGAATCAACTCCTGCTTCCCTGGATCGACGCGGCTGAAGGAAACGCCTTTCGCGTCATCGGTCTTCCGCTTGTACGCGATCGCGAGGTGGCGCGCGTCGTCGACAGTATCGGCCTCGGCGGAACGGAGTCCCTGTGGTAATGCGACGAGGAGATTGCTCCCGGCAGGCGCTCCCTGGAGCGTCCCGGCGACGCGGACGACGTAGCTGTCCGGGACGATTGCGTAGCGAAGCGTCACCTGTCCCGCGCGCGTGGCAGCATCGTACTCGACCGCTCCGTCGCCAAGTCTCCTGGTCGTGAACGGCGTCCCCGCGAGGGGAATGGTATCGGTCGACGTGGCGATCGCGTAGGTGAGCAGCGGCTCGTTCGGACGCGCGAGCTCGACGTTCGCCGATCCATTGCGCTGGAGCGACCGATAGTCCTTCATCGTGGCGCCGATGAATGTCGCACCCAGCGAGCTGAAACGGAGCTCGGCGCGCGGGCCGACGATCGTCGTCGTTTCCGGACGCGCCGTCGCCATGGCCGGCGTGCTCGCGGAGGCGCCCTGCATCACCGGCGCGTTAGGCGCTGCCGCGCCGGTCGTCGAGCCGACGGATGTCGTCGTTCCGGCTGTCGCTGCCACTCCGGAAGGCGTGCCGCTCGTCGCGCTCGGCGGAAGCACGGATCCCGCGCGCGGTGGTGTCTTCGGCGTCGGGAAGAGGATCGGCGTCAGCCAGAGGACGATGCCGATCAGGAGAGCCGCGAGGATGATACGTCGGGTCATGGAAGCGGAGCGCGGGCGATCACGCGCATCGTGTCGGAGACGAACGAGAGCGTGCTGAGAGATGGAGCGATACGAGCCGCTCAGGGTACCGGGTCGAACCCACCCGGCCGAAACGGATGACAGCGGAGGATGCGGCGGAGCGCGAGCCAGCTCCCACGCATCGCGCCATGTCGCTCGAGCGCTTCGATGGCGTAGGCCGAGCAGGTTGGCATGTAGCGACACTGCCCCCCGAACAATGGGGACAGCGCGACCTGGTAGCCGCGAACCATGAGGACGAGCAGCGTGCGCACCCCTCAATATATCCGGCGCGAGCAGCGGACGACCGGCTCGGGGGTCTCATCGTTCCCTCTGTCCAGTCGGGTTGGATACGGCGAGGAGACGCGGCGCGATCCGATGAGCTTCTCGGTGGGTCTGTTCGCCGATCGCCGTCAGGTCTTCGATCGGGGGCTGGGAGGCGGTCGGGCGCACATGGAGCACGAGATCGATCGGCGGAGCTCCGGAAAGGATTCGCGTACGCACGATCTCCCGCAGACGGCGCTTGAGACGATTGCGGTCGACCGCGGACCGCCCGTGCTTCGGCACCACCAGCCCGGCACGTGGGTGTCCGGCGTGCGAAAGGGAAGCAACTACCCGAACGTCGAGATGTTCGGTGCGGAGTCGCTTCCCTGTTCGTGCGATCTCGCGAAGCTCGGGGCCACGCGTGATGCGATGACTACGCGGAAAAGTGGCTGACGTACGCGTCGGCGGGTGAAAGCGTGACGCGCGCGCTCGTGCTTACGCGCCGGCGTACTTGCTCGGGAGCTGCACGGTGAGCCGCTTCCGCCCCTTCTTGCGACGCCGAGCGAGGACTTCGCGGCCCCACTTGTCCGACATGCGGGTACGGAAGCCGTGCTTCTTGATGCGGCGCTTGTTGCGCGGGCGATAGGTGGGCTTGCCCATGAAAATTTGCCTCTAATGAGTCTCGGGTGCGACCGGGTACAGACCGCTAAACCTATCTGCCTCCACTACATGGGTCAAGTCGCGACTCGAAGCAACTCCGCATGACGGTTCACCGATACGTTGCCGCCGCGGCGTCGGCCGACACGGGGTCGGATTGACTTATCCACACGGCGCTCGTAGCTTCGCCTCCCCTCCGACTTTTCCACACCCACCGCATGTCGCTCACCGCGCGCGAAATCTGGTCCCGCCTCCTCGACCGCGCTCGGCAGGAGCTTCCCGAACAGACCTTCAGGACCTGGCTCGAACCCACCGAGCCGCTTTCGCTCGACGGGGATACGCTCCTCGTCGGCGCTCCGGATCAGTTCGCCGCGGACTGGAACGAGTCCAAGCACGCCGACTTGCTCGCCGGATACAGTCCGGTGGCACTGGGTCATCCGATCCGCATCTCGTTCAGGG
>JABFXM010000353.1 GCA_013361745.1 Gemmatimonadaceae bacterium
GGACGTGCGCCGGCGAGGGTCGCGCCGCCCGAGATGACGCGGCAGAGCGCGCAATCCTCGGGGTGGACGCGCGCGCAGGCCGGCGTGCTGTGCGACTCGACGTGCGCGACCGGATGCGCGGCGATGCTCGCCGCCTCGAGGCGCGCGTCGGCCATCGACACGGCGCCGGGCAGCAGGAGCTGCAGCACCGCGTAGACGAGCGAGAACGCGCGGAGGAGAGGTCGTCGGGCGAGCATTGTCAGCGACAACATAACATCCTGCCGACGATGCCGGGTGCCGCCGTGTAACGGATCGCCCGCTGCGTCGCGATCGACACTCCTCAACGGCCGGCGAATGCGCGTCTCGAGCTCGTCGTCGAAGCCGGCGCGCTCTCCGCGCGCCAGTGGATGATGCCGCGCAGCGCCGGTCCGCGGTCGCAGTAGTGCAGGAAGCGCAGGTCGATCGCGCGGAGCGTGTCGCCCGCGTAGCGCACGCTGTCGATCGTGATCGAGCCGAGGGTCTCGTTGCAGCCGCGCAGGTCGGACTCCCAGTAGATTCCCCCCTTGGCGGGATCGCTGAAGTCGATGCGCGTCAGCCCCTGGTACGTGCCGGTCTGCAGCCGCCCCAGCGACTGCGGGATCGCCATGTTTCCGATCCAGCCCTCCCCGCCGGCGACGAAGACGTCGAGCCTCACCCCGCGCGCCTGCGCGGTGATGCTGTTGCTCTCGGCGGTGTAGCTGTACGTGTTGCCCTGGCCGACCCAGTCTCCCGGATCGCTGTCGAAGCGCGCCCAGCTCCCGCTCGGCGGCGCGAGCACGGTGATCGCGACGGAGGCGCTCTTGCCCTCGCTCGTGCCGACGATGACGGTGCTCCCGCGCGACACTCCCGTCACCACTCCGCTCGCGTCGACGCGCGCCACGTCGGGATTGCCGCTCGTGTAGGTGACGACCGCGTCCGGGATCAGCGACCCGGCGTGGTCGCGCGCGATCGAGCGGAGCTGTACCGACTGTCCGGCGATGAGCGTCGCCTTCGGCGGGGTGATGGTGAGAAGGTCCACCGGGCCTAACGCGACGAAGAGGAATGCGCTCGCGCTCTGCCCGCCCGCCGATGCGCTGATCGTCGTCTTCCCGTTGTAGGCGCCGAGTATCAGGCCGGTGGAGGTGACCCTCGCCGCGTCGGAGCTCGACGTGAACCTGACCAGGCGGTCGGTGATGACGTGACCTGCGGCGTCCTTCGCGACGGCGGTGGCCTGCATCCAATCCCCGACGCGGATCCTGTTGCTCGGCAGCGTCAGCGTGACGCTCGCGACGGTCAGGCCGCTGACGGTGACGAGCGTCGAGCCGACGGCGCCGGCGCTCATCGCGGTGATGACCGCGCTCCCCTCGGCGGCCGCGTCGATCACGCCATCGCGGTTCACCGTCACGAAGGCCGGGTTGCTGGAGACCCAGGTCGGCGGCGGGGCGGGCACCGGATTCCCCGCCGCGTCGACGAGCGACGCCGTCAGCGGCCCGAATTCGTGGACGCCCATCATCACGCGCGCTGGACTCAGCAGCAGGTGGACGGGCGAAGCGTTGCGCACCGTCAGCGTCGCCGATCCCGTAACTCCGTCGTGCGCCGTCGCGGTGATGGTGGTGAAGCCGCCGCGCCGCGCGGCGACCTGTCCCGCCCAATCCACCGCCGCGACCGTGGTGTCGCCGACCGACCAGGTGATGGTCTGGTCCCTCGTCGGCTCGCCCCTCGCGTCGCGCGCGACGGCGGTGAGCTTCGTGGTCGCGCCCTCGTCGAGCGTCATCGCCCCCGGCGTGAGCTCGACCGAGATGGGATCGGTGCCGCGGAGACCGGCGAACGAGTCGCTCCGCGCGTCGCACGAGAGGCCGCCGAGGGCGAGGAGCACGACCGCGAACACGGCGCGCGGGGAAGTCCGGCGGGGCGGGCGTGCGTGGACCATCATGCGCCTCGGATTCTGGACGTGGCGACGCGAGCGAAGGGGGAGATGCAAGCGCCGCACCCGATCGCCGAGGCCGTCAGGCTCCGCTTCCGTCCCGATCGCTCGCGCTGCATGATGGGACGAACGACCCCGTGCTCCGCGCTCCTTCACCGACTGCCGCTCCCATGTCACCCAGCCCCGTTCCGCCGGTCGCGCTGACGCCGGCACAGCAGCGCGCGCTCGATGCGCTCCTCGCCCTTCCCCCGGGTGTCGGCGTGCTCACCGCGCGCCGCGGGATGGGGCGCACCGCGATCCTCCGTGCCGCCCACGCCGCGCTCGGCGGTCGCATGCTCGGCGCGGCGGATCTCGCGCGCGCGCTCGAGACGCGTCATCCGCTCGCCGCCGAGGACGCGCTCTATCGCCTGCTCGCCGATGCGCTGAGCGAGCACGAGGCGATCGTCGTCGACGACCTGCACCTGGTCACCGGCCCGCTGCTCGGCAATCACTTCTACGCGCGCCAGGGAATCCTGCGCGCACCGCTCGCCGCCCTCGCCGACGAGGCGGCGCAGACAGGACGCCGTCTCGTCACGGTGAACGACCCCGGCCCGCTCGCCATGCTATGGCCGCGAGCGCGCGCAGTGGCGCTCGACGAGCTCGCCCCCGAGGACTACGCGCACATCGCGCGGGCCTCGCTCGGCGATGTCGCCGGGCGGCTCGACTTCGCGCGCGTCCACCGCTTCGCGCGCCGCCTGAGCGCGCGGCAGCTGCGCGAGAGCAGCGAGGTGCTCGCCCACGACGCCGCGGCGGGCACGCTCGACACCGAGCGGTTCGTCGATCATCTGCGTGCGCACCAGCTGGCGAGCAACGTCGATCTCGGTGAGGTGCAGGCCGTCGACCTGGCGGAGCTCAAGGGCGTGGACGACGTCCTGCAGGCGCTCGAGGCGAACATCGTGCTCCCCTTCGAGCGCGCCGACCTGACGGCGGAGCTCTCGCTGCGCCCGAAGCGCGGTGTGCTGCTCGTCGGCCCGCCGGGCACGGGGAAGACCACCATCGGCCGCGCGCTCGCGCATCGGCTCCGCGGGAAGTTCTTTCTCATCGACGGCACCGAGGTCGCCGGGACGCCGATGTTCTTCCAGCGCGTGAACGAGGTAGTCGAGGCGGCGAAGCAGAACGCGCCGGCGGTGATCTTCATCGACGACAGCGACGTGATCTTCGAGGGCGGCGGCGACTCGGGGTTCTACCGCTACCTGCTCACGATGCTCGACGGGCTGGAGAGCGAGAGCGTGGGACGCGTGTGCGTCATGATGACGGCGATGGACGTCGGCAGCATGCCGCCCGCGCTCGTCCGCTCCGGGCGCGTGGAGCTCTGGCTGGAGATGCGCCTCCCCGACGAACGCGCGCGCGCGGCGATCCTCGCCGAGCGCACGGGCGCGCTCCCCGCCGCGATGGGCCGCGTCGACGTCGCCGCGCTCGCCGCCGAGACGGAAGGACTCTCGGGCGCGGACCTCAAGCGGCTGGTGGAGGACGCGAAGCTCCTCTTCGCCTACGACGTCGCCCGCGGCGCGCCGCACGCCGACTCCACGGAGTACTTCACCCGCGCGACGGCGGCGGTGCGCGACAATCGGCAGCGCTACGCCGAGGCCGAGGCGCGCGCTCGTGCGCGGCATCCCGGGCGTCCCTCGTTCTTCGACGTGCCGTTCGCCGCGATGGCGGGGATGGCGATGACGGGAGAGGACGCGGAAGGCGCCGCGCTGCACACCTTCGGCAGCATGGGCGAGCCGGAATAGCCGGAGCCTAACGCGTGCGATTCGCGCTCGCGACGATTTCCGCCTCGACCTGCCACGGCGAGAGTGACCGTTGCCGGAGCGCGACCTCGACGCCGGAGACGCAGGCGGCCAGCCAGACCAGCCCCGCCGCGTAGCCGCCCACGACGTCGCTGAAGTAGTGGACGCCGAGGTAGAGCCGCGACAGCCCGATCGCGAGGATGAGCACCGCCGCGGCCACGACGACGGTCCTCACATGCCGCCGCGTCGCCGGCCAGTACGCCAGGACGACGTAGGCGAGCATCCCGAAGCCGACGAGCGATCCCATGGCGTGCCCGCTCGGAAAGCTGAAGCTCTCGCCGTGGAGAAAGGCCTCGGCGCCGGTGGGGCGCGCCCGGCGGATGACGATCTTGAGCGCCCAGTCGAGGACACCCGCACCGGCGAACGCGGCGGCCCACCCGGCGAGGATGATCCACCACCGGCGGCGCGCGAGGAGAAGCGCGATCGCCACGGCGAGCGCGGCCATCGCGACCGGCGAGCCGACCAGCGACAGCGTGCTCGCGATGTGGTAGCCGAGCGGCGTGGCGTGTGAGTGGAACCAGCCCGCCGTGCGCAGGTCGAAGAGCGTCAGCGGATCGTGGTGCATCACGTCCTCCGTGATCCCGCCGAAGAGCCAGAGCGCCGCGAGGCTCGTGAGCAGTCCGACCGTCAGGTGCAGGCCGAGGTATTCGCCGCGCGCGAAGCGGCCGGCGATGAACGTCCAGAGCCATGCATGCCGCTGGCGGAGCTTCGCCAGCCGCGGATCGGTCGCCACGCGTTGCCACCCGGCCGACGTGCGCGCCGCGATCGCCTCGCGATGATCGCGGAACCAGCGCGCCGCGAGCACGAGCAGCGTGACCAGCGCCGCGAGCAGGGCGAGCGCGAGGCTCACCCGTCCCGCGTAGCGCTCGAGCAGCGGCAGGTTGCGACCGAACGCGTAGCCGAGCGACCCGAAGAGCGCCGCCCACGCGACGCCCCCGAGCGCGTTGTAGAGCGTGAACGTGCGGTACGGCATGCACGCCACTCCCGCGAGAGCCGCGGCCCAGCTCCGCAGCAGCGCGACGAAGCGTCCGATGAACACCGTCTTCGCGCCGTGCCGATCGAAGAAGCCGTGCACACGCGCGAGCTTCGCCTCGTCGAGCCCGACGCGGGCGCCGTAGCGGCGCACGAGGGCGATGCCGCCCTTGCGTCCCAGCCAGTAGCCCGCGTTGTCGCCGGCGATCGCGCCCGCCGCGGCGGCGGCGATGACGCCGGCGAGGTC
>JABFXM010000195.1 GCA_013361745.1 Gemmatimonadaceae bacterium
GAGGTGGATCCGGATGGCGCGCCGACATCGCCATACTCCGTCTCCGCCGGCTTGCGCCCGCGCTTCGCGACGGTGCGCGGCTCCCCGCGCACGGCCGCCGCCGCGCCACGCTTCGCCGCGGCCTTCGCCGTGCTCTTGGTGGCGCGCTTGGCGCCGCCCTTCTTCGCTGTTGCCATCCTAGTGTATCGTCCTCCGTGAGCCGGGCGCGCCCGGCTCGTCGATTCCGACTGCCTCGAGTAATGCCTTCAGGTCGTCGAGCGCGATGCTGCCGTCGAGCTGCGCCAGCGCGCGCTCGATCACCTGCTCCAGCTCGGCGGGGTTGAGAGTCTCGCCGCCGAGCCTGAGGAGGTGTCCCCAGGCATCGGGCGTGAATCTCGCCCGCTCGTGCGGACCGGGAACCCGGAAGGTCCGGCCCTCGCGCTCGCCCATCGTCCGCGGAGCGGTGGGATCGCTCCCACCGTCACCGGAGTTCTCGCTCATTGAATACACCTAAGCGGCGCCTTCGCGCCGTACCAGGTCGACTACATTAATGATGACCTGCGCCACGGTCTTTCGTTCCGTGTCGATGGTCACGTCTGCGGTCTCGAAAGCCGCCCGCCTGCTCTCGTACAACCGCTTGAGCTCCGCGAGCGGGTCGGGGCGAACGAGCAGCGGCCGGGAGGCGCGCTCCGCGCCCAGCCGCTGGATCGCGGTCTCCGGCCGGACACGAAGGTAGATGATACGCGCCGGCGGACGCAAAAGCTCCACGTTGCCGGGCTGAACGATCCATCCCCCGCCCGGGGAGAGGATCATCCCCCCGACCTCGCGCAGCTCCTGCGTCAGCTGCGTCTCCAGCGTCCGGAAGGAATGCTCGCCCCGCTCGCCGAAGATCTGCGCGACGGGCATCCCCTCGCGCCGCTCGATCTCGCGGTCGAGGTCGAGGAAGGCCCTGCCGAGCGACCGCCCCACGCCCTCTCCGACGACGGTCTTCCCGGCGCCCGGGAGCCCGACGAGCACGACGTGCGGCTTGTTCGCGTCAATCGGCGAGACGGGCTGCGACGTGCGAAACGTAGCCGTCATAGTTCCTCCTTACCTCGGCGAGAGCGTCTCCACCGAACTTCTCGAGGAAGGCGTCGGCGAGGACGATGCACAGCATCGCCTCGGCGATCACCCCCATCGCGGGCACCGCGGTCACGTCGCTGCGCTCGGCGACCGCCTGCGCGGCAGCTCCGGTCGCGACGTCCACCGTCTGGAGCGGTCGCATCAGGGTGCTGATCGGCTTCATCCCGACCCGCACGACGAGCGGTTCGCCGGTCGTGATGCCGCCCTCCAGGCCGCCGGCGCGATTCGTCCGGCGCCTCACGTTCCCCGCGAGCGGCCGTCCAGCGGCCCGCTCGATCTCGTCGTGCACCTCGGCGCCGGTGAGCCGCGCGGCCTCGAAGCCGATCCCGATCTCGACCCCCTTCACCGCCGGGATCGACATCATCGCCGCACCGATGCGTCCGTCGAGCTTCCGGTCCCAGGAGACGTGCGAGCCGAGTCCCACCGGCAGCCCGTCGGCGACGACCTCGCAGATCCCGCCGAGGGTGTTCCCCTCGCGCTTCGTCCGGTCGATCAGCGTCACCATTCGCTGCTCGGCGTCCGCGTCGAGCGTGCGGAGCTGCGATGTGTCGGCCGCGGCGTTGATGTCGTCCGGCATCCGTTCCGGACGCGCCGCGTCGACGCCGCCGAGGTGGACGAGATGACTGCCGACACGAACGCCGAACTGCCCGAGAAAGGTCCGGCAGACCGCTCCCGCGGCGACGCGGGCCGTGGTCTCGCGCGCCGACGCGCGCTCGAGGATGTCGCGCGCGTCGTCGCGATCGTACTTGAGGATCCCCGTCAGGTCGGCGTGGCCCGGCCGCGGCCGCGTCACCGCGCGCTTCCGCAGCTGCGGGTCGGGGTCGCGCGGCGCGGGGTCCATGATCTCCTGCCAGTTCTTCCAGTCGCGATTGCGGACGAGCATCGCGATCGGGCTGCCTAACGTTTCGCCGGCGCGGACTCCGGAGAGGAGCTCGGCCTGGTCGGTCTCGATCTGCATCCGGCGGCCGCGTCCGTAGCCCTGCTGCCGGCGCGCGAGCTGTGTGTCGACGTCGGCTGCGACGAGCGGGACGCCGGCCGGCATCCCCTCGAGGACGCAGACCAGCGCCTGCCCGTGCGACTCTCCCGCGGTGGTGAAGCGAATCATATCCTGGCCAAAGACGCGAGCCCGACACGATGGCCGGGCTCGCGAAGTGTGCTGATCGGGATCCGCTTCCTACTTCTGCAGCAGATCCTCCGGTCGGATATCAATCACCACCAGACCCTCGGATGTCAACCCGTAGACCTTCAGTGGTACCGTGGCGTTCGGGTTGAAGTTGTACCAGACGCGCAGCGCGCCATAGAGGTTCGAGCGGAGCGGCAGCTTCTGGCGCAGGCGGAAGAAGTACGAGTCCACCACCTCGAGCGTCTGGTCCGACGAGGCGACGAACGCCTGGCTGACCGAGTCCGCGGCGTACTTCGAATCGTTGCCCGGGTTGAAGGCGACACCCGATCCGGTGGACGCGGTGGTCACCTTGCCCTGCAGGCGAAGCGCGGTGTCGGCGAAGTACGTCTCGGCGCCGTGGATCGCCAGGTAGTTGCTCTTCTTGTTGTAGGCGATGCCGAAGATCGCGTCCGACGCGTTGTTCACCAGGTCGCGGATCTGCAGCGCCCGCGAGTAGACCGCCTGGTTGTACGTCATCCCGAGCGAGTCGAGGACGGTGATGACGCGGCCCGGCCTGCCGCTCGTCGCGCCTTCACCGAAGGCGATGCGGCGGCCGTCGGTGCCCGCGGTGACGAAGTTCGTGTCGTTCAGCGCCAGCGACGAGACGTCGATGTCGTTCACCAGCTCGACGTCCACGGCGTGGTTCTTGAGCGCGGTATCGGCCATCGCGTCTTCGGCGGTGACGTGCAGCGCGCTGCAGTACGACACGAGCGTGTTGATGTCGCTGTCGCAGATCTTGATCTGGTCGCTCGCGCCCGGCACCAGCGTCACGTAGACCCTGACGCTGTCCGCGTTGAAGATGGTGTACTTCTGCGCCAGCGCGCTCGCGTACTGCCAGACCTGGCGCATCCGTGGGCGACCGAGCGGATCATCGATGCGGCGGAGCGTGCCCGCCGGCGCGGCGCTCGTCGGACGCGTCGAGAAGTAGATGTTTCCGTTCGCCGACTGCGCGAGGTACTGCGGGCGGTCGGAGTAGTTGATGACCTGGAAGCCGGTGTACTTGAGCTGACCCGTGGTCGCGTTCACCGACCAGCCGACGTCGTACACCGAGGTGCTCGGCGTCTGCACGCGCTGGCCGCGCAGTCCGCTCAGCGTGTTCAGATCGACGACGTCGATGTTCGTGCCGCCCGAGTTGGCGACGAAGAGCCGGTTCCCGCTCGTGTCGACCGCCATTCCCCAGGGGAAGGCGCCGACCGAGATCTTGCTCGAGCGGAAGCCCGGGGCGGCGCGCGTCGCGGAGGAGTCCTCCCAGACGAACACTCCACCCTGCGCGACGTCGGTGACGAAGACGCGCTTGCGCATCGAGTTGGTGTCGATGGCGATGTCCGCGCCGAGGCTGCCGGCGGGGAGCGGATAGGTCACGCCGTAGACGAGGAGCACCGTGTCACGCTTGGCGACGCGGGGGTCCGTCTGCGGGGTCGTGATGCCGGTGGGCAGCGTGTAGCCGCGATTGCCGAGGCTGTCCTCGGCCCAGCCGATGACGAACGCCTGCTTGCCGCGGTACTGCCGATCGTAATTCACCACGAAGCTCGCGGTGTCGTTGCTGCGACGGCTGCCGGCCGCGCGCGCCACCGACCCGCTCCCGATCAGCGTGCTGTCGGGGAGCGTGCGCATCTCGTAGCCGATCGCGCGGATCTGACTCGGGTCGTGTGCGTCGACCCTGACGGTCGCGCCGATCTCGAAGCGCGCCGGGACGGTCTGATAGACCAGCGGCGGCGAGGCGTCGCGCGGCTCGGAGATGATCGGAACCACGACGGTGTTCCCGGACCCCGTGTTGCCCGCGCCGTCCACCGCGCGCGGCACGATCGTGATGGTGCCACCGATCGGCGCGCTCGAAGGGACGGTGAGCGTCGTCTGCGAGACGAGGTACTGCACGCCGGTCACGTAGATCGTGGTGTCCCTGAGGACGACGCCGTTGCTCATCGTCGCCGTGTAGCCATAGCGCGCGATGGACGGAGTCGAATCATAGACGGTGAGGCTGATCGTGACGTCCTTGTTCGGCCACGCCGAGCTGTCGGCGGTGACGATGACCTTCGGACCCGAGACCAGGACCTGCGTGAGGACCGCGGTGTCCGCGTTCCCCGAGTTGTCGGTCGCGATGGCGCGGAAGTACACCGCGGTGTCCGCCGCCGTCGTCGCCACCTTGTTGTACCGGAGGCGGCGCGTGAGCGTGTCGACCGTCATGACCGACAGGTAGTTGTAGAGCACCGAGTCGTAGAACACGACGGTGTCGGTCGCGCCGAGGCGCGGGTCGCCACGCACCGAGAAGCCCTTGATGGTGAACTTCTTGAGCGCGACGTTGTCGGTGAGCGCGGTCTTGATGTCGATGCTGTCGCCGATCAGCAGCGAACCGCGCTGCGCCGGGCTGACGAAGCTGATCTTCGGCGGGATGGCGTCGGCGATGTTGAAGCGGACGGTGTCGGTGACCGCGGTGATCCCCGTCGCGTCGGTCGCGCGGGCGCGGATGAGATACGCACCCGGCGCCAGCGTGTCGAAGTTCGCGATCATCGCGGCCGCGACGTTCGTCTTGCGGTTGTCGACCGCCTGAGTGACGGTGAAGCGCGTCGTGAGGACGCCGCCGACCACCGAGAGGATGTCGTAGCCCACCGTCGCGAGACCCGAGGAGTCGCTGGCCGTGAGGCGCACCGAGTCCGTTGGCTCGAGCGACTTCATCGTCGCGCCGCGGAGGGGGGAGACGAGCTT
>JABFXM010000459.1 GCA_013361745.1 Gemmatimonadaceae bacterium
GCGGAAGCTGCGTGCCTCTGTGAGACTCGTGGAACCAGGAGAGCAGCGCGCCCGGCACCGTAGCGACGCGGATGAGCAGCGCGATCCCCACGACGTGCAGCGCCGTCGAAGCGGCGATCCAGCGCCAGTCGCGCCGCTGCCGAGGGATCACGCGGCCTCGCCGGCGCGGCCGCGGGAACGGCGCACGCGAAGCGTCGCGCCCGTCACGGGCGTCCGCTCCACGCAGCTTTCCAGCGCCGCCATTCCCGAGCCCTGCACCGCCATGAAAGCTCCCATGTCAACGAGCGTACCGATCAGGCCCTCTCCTACCCCCGCAATATGCCGAGTTCCCGCCGGCGCGCCACGAGGATTTCGAGGTGATACCCCGGAGCGGCCGCCGCCGTTGGGCCGGTGCTCCAGGGGTCCGGGGCCAGGGATCAGGGGCCAGGGATAAGGGAGCCAGCAACCGCTCGCTCGCGCCTCCTCGCGGTCAGTCGGCCGCGACGACGCCGTTCGAGACCCGGCTGATCCCCGGGATCTCGATCTCGACGATGTCGCCGGGCGCGAGCGGTGCGACCCCGGCCGGCGTTCCCGTCGCGATGAGATCCCCCGGCTCGAGCGTCATCACTCGCGAGATGTACGAGAGTACGAAGGGGATGGAGAACACCATGTCCTCCGCGCGCCCCCGCTGCTTCTCGACGCCGTTCACGCGGGTGATGACCGTCAGGTCGTCGAGGCTCGTCGGGCGCTTGCCCATCGTGCCGAGGGGGCAGAAGGTGTCGAACCCCTTGGCGCGCGTCCATTGCCCGTCGCTCCGCTGGAGGTCACGCGCGGTGACGTCGTTCAAGGCGACGATCCCGCGGATCGCGCGCTCCGCGTCGACCTCGCTCGCGTTCTTGAGCTGCGTGCCGATGACGACGCCGATCTCCCCCTCGAACTCGACGCGGCTCGATGCGCGAGGGAGAACGATCGGCTCGCCGTTAGGCACGATGCTCGACGGCGGCTTGAGGAAGATGAGCGGTTCCTTCGGGACGTCGTTGCCGAGCTCCTTCGCGTGGTCACGATAGTTGCGGCCGACGCAGACGATCTTGCCAGGAAGCATTCAATTTCGGGGGTCAGGGGTCGGGGGTCGGCGCTGTGGGTGCCTAACGGTCCGCATCGGAGTCGACCGACGTATAAAACGCGCGCACTTCGTCGCGGATCTTCGGCCAGGTGCCGAAGATGCGGCGGGCCGGCGGAAGCGTGGCGACGAGGCCGCGGCCGTAGGCCTTGGTCGCGGCGCGCGGGTCGGCGAGGATCACGACGCCGCGATCGGTCGCGGTGCGGATCAGCCGACCGAAGCCCTGCTTCAGGCGGAGCGCGGCGTGCGGCAGCATGTACTCGACGAACGCGTCCCCGCCCTTCGCCTCGATCGACTCGCAGTGCGCGGCGGTCACCGGCTCCGTCGGCACGCGGAACGGGAACTTGGCGATCATCAGCCCGCGCAGGGCGCGCCCGGGGACGTCCACGCCCTCCCAGAAGGACGCGGTGCCGAGGAGGATCGCGCGCCCGTTGTCGCGGAAGCGGCGCAGCAGCGCGTCGCGCGCGTCCTCGCCGTGCACGAGCAACGGCCAGCGGCGCTCGGTGCCGCGCGCGCGAAGCTCCGCCGCCGCGGCCCGCACGTCCTTGTGGCTCGTGAAGAGCACGAACAGTCCGCCGTCCGCCGCCTCGGCGAGATCGAGCGTCGCGCGGATCACCGACTGGAAGTGCGCGTTCGCGTCGACGTTGGGCGCCGCGAAGTCCGTGGGAACCGCGAGGATCGACTGGCGTGCGTAATCGAACGGCGAGGGAAAGACGTCGGTGTGCGGCGCGAGCTCCGGCTCGTCGAGGCCGAGGCGGCTCGCGAGGAAGTCGAAGCGATTGTCCGTCGCGAGCGTCGCACTCGTGATCACCGCGGTCTGCACCCGCTTGAACAGGTCCTCGCGCAGGATCGGCGCGAGGTCGAGCGGAACCGCGGCGACCGCAACCCCACGGTCGCGACCGCGCACCTCGATCCAGCGCACCGTCGGATCGGCGTCGTGCGCGGGGCGCAGCGCGTTGCGCAATGAATCTCCAGCGCTCTGAAGCCGCTTGCCCACCGCGCGGATCTCGTTGAGCAGGGGCGCGACCGATTCCTCGAGCTTCCCGCTCCCCTCGAGCCGCTCGCGCACGACGCGCAGTCCGTCGTGCAGCAGCTCGATTTCGCCGAGCAGGTCCGTGAGCGCGGCGTCGAGCCCGGCCTTCCAGATCGCGTGCGACGCGAAATCGTCGGTGAGCCGCATGACCGCGACTCCGCTCTCCTGCAGCAGCGTGTCGAGCAGGTCGAAGAGCAGCGCGCCCTTCTCGCGCGCGGCGTGCACCGCGGGCGCGAGCCGCTGGTTGACGAGGTCGAGGCTCGCCGCGCTGAGGAGATCGCGCTCCGACTGCAGCTTCGCGACGAGCGACGAGAGGAGCCCGCGCCCCTTCCGGTCGAGCCGATTGAAGGCGCGCACCAGCGCGCGGCGCGTGACCGTGGCGCCGAGGTGGCTCGCGGCGGCGTCCTCGAGATGATGTCCCTCGTCGACGACGAGGCGGTCGTACGATGGAAGCACCGCCGCCTCTTCCCAGTTCTGCGTCGCGCGCCTGACGGCGACGTCGCTGAGGAGGAGATGGTGGTTCACGACGACGACGTCCGCCTTCGCCGCCTCACGGCGCGCGGCGTAGACGAAGCACTTGTCGTAGAGCGGGCACTGCAGGCGCGTGCAGAGATCGGGCTCCGCCGCGACCTCGTCCCACACTTCGGGCTTCGGCGGCGTCGGAAGGTCGGCGAGCGAGCCATCGCGCGTCTTCTCCGCCCATACCGCGAGCGCGGCCAGCTCGTCGCGCTCCGCCGTGTCGAGGAGCGTTCCCTCGTTCGAGCGTGCCTGCTCCAGCCGCGCGCGGCAGAGGTAGTTGCGCCATCCCTTCAGGAGCGCGAAGCGCACCTCCTGGTCGCTGAGCGCCTTCTGCAGAAAGGGGAGATCCTTGCCGACGAGCTGCTCCTGGAGGTTGATCGTGTTCGTGCTCACGATCGTGCGCTCCCCGTTCGCGGCCGCCCAGCGCAGCGCGGGGAGCAGGTAGCCCAACGATTTGCCGACTCCCGTCCCCGCCTCGAGAAGGCCGATGCCCCCCTCGCTGTACAATTTCGCGATCGTCGCCGCCATCCGGCGCTGGCTCGGCCGGTCCTCGTACGACCCGTGCAGCGCCGCGACCGGCCCGCTCGGACCGAGGTCGGCGTCGACACGATCCGGATCGAGGGGGACGAGCGGATCGCTCCGCGGCACCTCGACGACGACGTAGAGCTCCGTCGCGTCGTTGTCCACGATCGCGAAGCCGATCCCGTCGTCGTGCACCTTCGCCGCGACGTCGAGGTCCGCGTCCGACGGCTCGAGAAGTCCCGACGGATGATTGTGCACGAGCATCTCGCCGCGCTTCGCGAAGCCGGGCAGCGCGAGCACGCGCCGCACGTCGCCGCGCGAGACGACGCGCGCCGTGACCACGCTTCCCTCCTCGTCCACCGTGCAGACAAAGCAGCACTCGCGCCCGCCCGCGAGCCGGATCGCGGCGCGCATCGCGGCGGCCGCCTTCGGGTCGAGGCGGTCGTCAGTGCTGACGGGGAGCTCTCTGGCGGGAAAAACCACCCTGAAATCTACTACGAAGAAACCCCGGCGGCACGTCCTTTCAGTGGGAGGGCTCGAGGAATGCGTCGATGAATTTCACCGCAGCCGCGGGGCACGCCGGACACTGCAGCTGCGCGGTCGCTTCGCCGATGTATGCGCCGTGATCCGCATGAGGGAAGATCACGAGCTCGCCGTGCGGAAGCGTCCGCGCGACATGCGCCAGATGCTCCACCGACATCACGTCGCGATCCCCACCCATCACCAGCGTCGGCACCGAGACTCGCGCCACCACGCTGTCGGCCCAGTCGACGAAGTTCAGCACGCGCTGGGCGCTCTTGGCCACGAGCACCGGGAGCGCTGACGGATCGGGGGCGGTGCTGAGGTAGGCGCTTCGCAGCGCGGCGGGCATGCTCTCGGGCGTTGCCTGCCTGAGGCCGGCGAACAGGTGCGCATCGAGCCCCGCCGCCTGGGTGAAGCCCGACGCGAACACGATGCGCCGGACACGCGCGGGGTGGCGCATGGCGAGCCGCATCGCCGTGTTCGCGCCGTTGCTGAAGCCGAACACGTCGGCCGAGGCGATGTGCAGGACGTCCAGAACGCCTGCGACGTCATCGGCGTCGCGCTCGAAGGTCAGAGGCCGGCCGGCGAGGTCGTTCGTGTGTCCCGCTGCCTGCAGCTCGATCGCAATGATCCGATGCGTCTGCGCCAGCGCATCGATCACGCCACCGAAAGTCGTCTCGATGGTCGATCCCCCGCCGTGCAGCAGCACGAGCGGCTGCCCGGCGCCCCGCAACTCGTAGTACATGCGGAGGCTGTCCACCGCGGCATAGCCGTGGCAGCTCACCGGCGTGCGCGACGCCGCGGCCGCAACGGGGTCGGCGCACGCGGGAAGTGGTGCATGGACGGGAGCCTGCGAGCGTCCAGCCGTCGGCAATGCGCCGAGCGCGAGCGCGGACAGGGCGATACACGTCGCGAAGTGATGCATGTCAGTGCGCTCCCTCGACCGTGCCGAGCAGATAGGACTCGAGATTGGAGAGGAGATCCTCCGTCCCGCGCCGACGCTCGTCCATGCCATCGTACCCGTCGAGGAAGGCGCCCTGCTCGGTGATCACGATGCGCGTCCCCGATCCCTCCGGCCTGAGCTCGACCGTGGCGAGCGACGCGGAGATACGCCGGCTGTCCAGCGACATCACGTAGCTCCAGACGATGCGTGCATCAGGAACGATGTCGAGATACACGGTATCGTTCCGATGCTCCACGCCGCCCGGTGGGCCGACGCGCCACACCTCCCGCCCGCCGACGCTGAAGTCGCTCGTGTGCTCG
>JABFXM010000496.1 GCA_013361745.1 Gemmatimonadaceae bacterium
GGTGAGCACCGCCCTGCCCGGCGCGACGGCGGTGACGAAGCCGCTCTCCGTCACGCGCGCGGCGCGCGGCGACGCCGACTTCCAGGCGACCGCCGCGGTCGCGCGGTCGTTCGCCTTCGAGAAGGGGACGGCGCCGAGCTGGTAGCTCTGGCCGACGATCAGCTTCAGCGAGCGCGTCGCGACCTCGATCCTCGCCGGCGCGCCCGGGACCGCGCGCAGCTCGACGGTCTCGATCTTCGGCGCGCGGCCCGGCACGACCGCGGCGATCGTCACGATCGGCTTGCCGACGGAACTGGCGACGAGCATCCCGGTCGAGTCGATCGTCGCCTCCCCCCATCCGCTGCGCAGCGCGTAGCGGATCGTCGCGTTAGGCACGGGCTTCCCCTGCGCGTCGAGCGCACGCACGGTGAGCCGCACGGAATCCCCCGCCGTGATCTCGCGCGGCCGCGGCGAGACCTCGATGCGATCGACGGGGGAGTCGGGGAGACCGGTCGCCTGCTGCGAGACGACCTGCAGAGAAGCGAGAAGGAGCGCGGAGAGTGTCGTGATCATGACGGCTTCGTTGAGGGGACGGGAAAGATCGGCCCGGTGCGACTGGAGGGCAATGCTGTGCCCGCGGCTTGGTGGTGGTGGCATCGGATCGCCCCGTGTGGCGCGGGAGCTTCTCGGGGCGGGTACGCGGCACGCTCGCGTGCGGCGACGCTTCGCATCCATCCCGGCCGGGTGAGTCGTAACAGGGGAACGACAATTCCATGGATCGACACGGATGTACACGGATACGGCTTTGGGGCATCTGCGCCGAGATGATCTCGCCCAGCAACTTCCAAGGTGCAGTATCCGTGACGATCCGTGTGAATCCGTTCAGATCGTGGTTCACCCTGTTGATGCCAGCCCTCGCGATTCGCTAGCTCCCGCACGCTCGCAGTACCACCTTCGGCTCCCCCGAGTTCGGGAAGAGTCGTCTCGCCGCCCGCGCGTGCGAGCTCGCCTGCTTACAGCTCCCGCGCGCGAGGTACGCCTGCGCGAGACGCAAATGAATTCGATAGCTCCCGGGATCGTACGACGATGCCTGCTCGAGCGTCGCGCGTCGCGTCGTGCCGTTGAAGAGCTCCATCGCGAGGAGCTGTGTCGTGCTGCGCGCGATCGCGAGGCCGCCGAGCAGCGCGATCGCCACGAGCACCGCGAGCCGCCGCTCGCCGCCGATCTCGACGACGTGCCGTTCACGCCCGGCGCGCGAGAAGGCGCCGAGCAGCGACCACGCGATCAGCGCCGGCAGCGGCAGCAGCAGGACCGCGTCGAAGGTCCCCACCACCAGCAGCACCACCACCGTTCCGATGAGCGCGACCGCGGCGAGCCGTTCCTCCTCGTCGCGCGCGCCGAGCCCGCGCAGACCGTCGGCGACGAGCGAGACCATCGCGAGAACGATCACCGCGAAGGCGACGAAGCCGCGCTCCGAGAGAAATGTCATCCAGTCGCTGCTCGGCCACGGGTTCGACGTCATCCCGTTGTCGGCGAGCGAGGGGTCGTTCGGCGAGGCGAACTTCGGGTAGACCACCGACCAGTTGCCGGGGCCGACGCCGAGCAGCGGGTGGTGCGAGGACATGCGGAGCGTGTTGCCGTACTGCACGAGCCGCCCCTTCCCGCTCCCCTCCCGGTAGTTCACGACGCTGCGCGCCGTGTCGAGGTAGGGCGAGTCGCTCTTCCAGTCGAGGGTGTTCGGGAGGACGAGCGCCGCGACGGCGCCGAGCCCGAACGAGAAGGGGAGCTTCCACGCGCGCCGCCAGCGCACCGTCCCCGCGGAGCGGCGGAGGACGACGAAGCCTAACGGCAGGAGCACCACGGCGCAGGCGATGAGCGCGAGCCAGGCGGCGCGGCTCCGCGAGAGGATCAGCGCCGCGGCAACGATCCCGAGCCCGATGCACCAGCGGATCCAGCTCCCGCGGGTCTTCGCCCCGAGCGCGACGTAGAGCAGCGCCGGCATCGCGATCACGGCGAGGTGCGCCATGAAGTTGCGGTTGCCGAAGGTCCCCCCCGGCGCGCGGTTGAGGCTGAAGTACTCCGTCCGGATCCCGTATGCCTGCAGCAGCGAGGTGATCGCGCCGAGCACCGCGGCGAAGGCGAGCGTCGCCGCGAGCGGACGCGTGAGGCCGGCGCGCGAGACGGCGCGCGCCGCCCAGAAGCAGGCGGCGCCGGAGAGCGAGACCATCACGGCGCGCTGCGCCACCCACCAGTTGGTCGAGAAGAGCGCCGCCAGCGCGCCGAGCGCGAGGAAGAGCGCGAGGAACTGGTCGACGCGCGCGAGGGGGAGCCGCCGCGCGCGGACGACGAGGGCGAGCGTCGCCAGGAGCGCGGTCGCGTGGAGGACCAGCTCCTTCGGGACGAAGAACCGGTCGAGGTCGAACTGCTTCCAGGGGGTCGCCGCGAGGACGACGAGGACCGCCCCGAGCTGGAGGATGCGCAGCGCCAGCCACACGCCCACCGTGGGCCGCGGGGCGTCGGAAAGTTCGGATCGGCCGCGGTCGCGGAATGGGGGCACGCAATATCATACTATGAGGTCAGTCGCCGACGCACGTCCCGCTCCCTCAATCGAATCCAGTGGCCACGAACGCTCCGCCTGGCGTCCCGCTCCTGACACGCATCTTCACGCGCGCTTCACAGGGGCGCGACGAGCTCCTCGGCGGCCCGATCCGCGGTGAGCTGCTCGGCGCCGACCAGCTCGCGGCGCGGGCGCGCGATCTCGCCCGCTCGCAGAAGATCGCCGCGCCGGAACGAAAAGCGCGCCGCCGCGCGCCGCTGCTCGTCCGCCTCAACGAGACACGCGCGGTGCTCGTCGCCGCGTACGAGCGGCTGACGCGCGCGGCGGACGCGGACGTGGACGTCGGACCCGCCGGCGACTGGCTGCTCGACAACTTCCACGTCGTGCAGGAGCACATCCGCGAGGTTCGCGAGAGCCTCCCGGGCGGCTACTATCGCGAGCTTCCCGAGCTCGCGACCGGCGCGCTCGCGGGCTACCCGCGCGTCTACGAGCTGGCGATCACGCTCATCGCGCACACCGAGGCGCGGGTCGATCTCGAGAACGTCCAGCTCTTCGTCGGCGCCTTCCAGGAGCGGTCGACGCTCTCGATCGGCGAGCTGTGGGCGATCCCGGCGATGCTGCGGCTGGGCCTCATCGAGAGCGTGCGGCGGATGGCGCTCCGCACCGTGCAGCGGCTCGACGAGGTGGAGTCGGCGGACCGCTGGGCGACGCGGCTCGTCGCGGCGACGCAGCAGGATCGCGGGGCGCCCGGGAACGCGCTCGACGCCTTCGTCCGCGACACGCCGCCGCTGACGCCGCAGTTCGTCGCGCGGCTGCTGCACCAGCTCCGTCTGGCGAAGGAGTCCTTCCCGCCCCTGCTCTGGTTCGAGCAGTGGATCTCCGAGGAAGGGCCGGGCTCCGAGGAGGCCGCGTCACGCTCGACGGAGCGGCTCGCGCTGACGCAGGTGATGACGGCGAACAGCATCACCAGCCTGCGCGCCATCGGCCGCATGGACTGGCGGTCGTTCGTCGAGCGGCAGAGCGTCATCGAGCAGGTCCTTCGCGACGATCCCGCGGGCTACTACACGCGGATGACCTTCCAGACGCGCGACCACTACCGTCACGTCGTCGAGAAGATCGCGAAGCGGACGAAGCGCCGCGAGCAGGACGTCGCGCACGCGGCGATCGAGCTCGCGCGTGGCGCGCGCGGGATGGCGCCCGCGGACGAGCGGCGCGGACACGTGGGCTACTACCTGATCGACGACGGGCGCCGGGAGCTCGAGCGCGTCTCGGGCTACGTGCCGACGTGGGGGGAGCGCGTGCACCGCGCGATGCTCCGCCACCCGAACGTCGTCTTCGTCGGCGGGATCGTCACGGTGACGACGATCGCGCTCCTCGCCGTGCTCACCCTCGCCGGCCCCTGGGCGACGCGGGTCGTCTCCATCCTGCTCTTCTTCGCCTTCCTCCCCGCGGTGGACATCGCGGTGACGATCGTGAACCAGCTCGTGTCGGCGTTCCTCCCGCCGCGCGTGCTGCCGAAGCTGGAGCTGCACGAACACGGCGTGCCGCCGGCGCTGCGGACCGCGGTCGTCATCCCGACGCTCTTCGGCTCCGTGGACGCGGTGCGCGAGGCGCTCGACACCATCGAGGTGCAGTTCCTCGCCAACCGCGAGCCGAACCTGCACTTCGCGATCCTCAGCGACTTCACCGATTTCAAGGAGGAGACGCGCGAGACCGACGCGGAGATCGTCGCCGCGGCGGTCGCCGGAGTGAAGGCGCTCAACGCGCGCTACGCCCCGGGTGAGGAGACCGCGTTCTATCTCTTCCATCGCCCGCGCCTCTGGAACGCGCAGCAGGGCGTCTGGATGGGGTGGGAGCGCAAGCGCGGCAAGCTCGCCGAGTTCAATCGCTTCCTCCGCGCGAGCGGGCCGGCGAACGAGTTCCTCCACAGTGACGAGAAGGGAACCGGCGGCCCCGCCTTCACGACGGTCGTCGGCGACGTCGACACGATCCGGAAGTGCAAGTACGTCATCACCCTCGACAGCGACACGGTCCTTCCCCCCGACGCGGCGCCGCTGCTCATCGGCACGCTCGCCCATTCGCTCAACCGCGCCGTCTACGACCCCGCGTTAGGCAGGGTAACGCAGGGCTACGGGATCCTCCAGCCGCGCGTCGGCGTCGCGCTGCCGAGCGCGCACCGCTCGCACTTCGCGGCGATCCACTCGGGGCATCCCGGCGTCGACCCGTACACCACCGCCGTCTCCGACGTCTACCAGGACCTCTATGGCGAGGGGAGCTTCACGGGCAAGGGCATCTACGACGTGGACGCCTTCGAGCAGGCGACGCACGGGCGCTTCCCCGAGAACACGCTCCTCTCGCACGACCTGATCGAGGGGAACTACGCGCGTGCGGGCCTCGCCACCGACATAGAGGTCTA
>JABFXM010000590.1 GCA_013361745.1 Gemmatimonadaceae bacterium
CGCTTCCCTCCGATCGGCTCCGGCGCGACGAGCTGCACCGCGTCGCGCTCAACGCTGTAGCGAAGCGGCGCGTCCAGCGCACGGATCTCTCCATCGAAGGAGACGTTGCCGCGGCGGCGGCGCAGCTCGATCCGGCAGCGGTCGACGACGAAGCTGTCCACGGTGCCGAGCTCCGCCCGCATGCCGCGGAAGACCGCGCCGAGCGCGAGCCGCGAGAGTCCGGCGAGTCCGACGTTAGGCACCACGATCACGTGAAGCCCGCGCCGGCTCTCGGTCGTCCGCTCGCCGAAGACGCCCTTGTCGAAGTCGCGCTCTCCCACGCTCACGAAGACGAGGCAGGCGCGGTACGAGCGCGCCGGCAGCTCCCCCGACGCGTCGATGTGCACCGCGAAGCGCGGGATGCGCGCCAGCATCTGCAATCCGGCGAGGATGCTCGCCGGCCAGTAGGGCATCCAGCCCTCGAGCCGCTCGCGCGTCCGGACGAAGCTGACGTATGCGCCGACGGCGCTCGTGTTGAGGAAGACGTGCTCGTTCACGCGGCCGGCGTCGATCGGATGCGCCCTGCCGGTGGCCGCGAGCTCGGCCGCCGCCGCGGGATCGGTCGGGATCCCGTTGTCCTTCGCCAGATGGTTGAAGGTGCCACCCGGGATGACGGCCAGCTCCACGCCCGTCCCGCAGAGCGCGGCCGCGACGGCGGTGACGGTGCCGTCGCCCCCGCTCACCGCGATCCGCTTCACCCCGTCCGCGGCCAGCGCGCGCACGCGATCGGTGAGCACTCGCGGATCCGTCTCGTGAACGACGAAGCGCGCGTCGGCCTTCAGGATGTCAGTCACCTTCTCCGCGCTCCCGCCGCGCGGGTTCACGAGGACGGGGATGCGGGACGCGAGTTCGGTGTTGGGCGTGGTCACGGCGCCGGGGAACGGAAGCTCCGTGCCGCGGCGACCCCGCCGACGGTCAGGAGCCGGACGGAAGGTAGCGCGCGATCAGATCGTCGAGCGTCGCCAGCTCGAAGGGCTTCTGCAGCACGGGGGCATTCACGCGATCGATGAAGGCGCGCGCCTCGGCCGACGCGACGTCCCCGGTCGAGAAGACGATGCGCCCGACGAGCTCCGGGCGGTGGCGCGCGATCTCGTCGTAGAGGTCGATCCCGGAGAGACCCGGCATCCTGAGATCGGAGACGATCAGCGCGTAGTCCGGCACGTCCGCGGCACGGAGGCGCCGCAGCGCCGCGCCGCCGTCGTCCGCTTCCTCGGCGGTCCAGTCGCGGCGCGTGAAGTAGCGCTTCAGCGCGAGCCGGATGCTGGGCTCGTCGTCGATGATGAGGACGCGGCGCGCGTCCCCCGGCGTGGACCGCTCACCCGCCGTCGCCGTCGCCGGCGTGGCGGAGTCCGGCGCCGCGGCGAGACTGATGACGAAACGCGCGCCCCGTCCCGGAATGTTTTCGGCCATGAGTGTTCCCGCGTGCGCTTCGATGATCCCGCGCGAGACGGCGAGCCCGAGCCCCGTCCCCTCGCCCTGCGGCTTGGTGGTGAAGAAGGGCTCGAAGAGCCGTGGCATCACCTCGCTCGGGATCCCCGGTCCGTCGTCCTCGACGACGATCCGCACCTCCGCGTTCGCGGTGCATCCGCGAAGACGAACGATACCGCCGGGACCGGCCGACTGCGCCGCGTTGACGACGAGATTCGTCACGACCTGCGTGAGCGAGGAGCCGTCCACCCAGATCGACGGGACATCATCATCGACCACGAGCTCGAGCCGCGCGCCGAGCGCGTCGACCTGCGGCGCGAGGGCGCGCGCGGTGCGCTCGAGCAGCTCCCGCGCATCGACGCAGTCCCTGCGCATCTGTCCCCCGCGCGCCGAGGCGAGCAGGTCGCGCACGATCGCGCGCGAGCGTCGCGCCTGGTCGAGGATCATCGTCAGCGCCTCGACGTCGGAGGCAGAGCGCGGCTCCTGCAGCAGCGTCTCGACGAAGAGCAGGATCGCGGAGAGCGGGTTGTTGAGCTCGTGCGCGACCCCCGAGATGAGCTGCCCGATCGCGGCCAGCTTCGCCGACTCGCGCAGCGCTTCCTCCGCCGCGCGCCGCGCGCTGATGTCGGTGATGAGGACGAGACGGGCGGGCCGCCCCTTCCATTCGACCGTGTGGCTCGTGATCTCCACGGGGAAGACGGTGCCGTCCTTCCGCCGATGCCGCCACTCCCCGGTCTTGTGGTATTCACCCGGCAGGGTGTGTGCGACCTGCTCGAGCTCGTCGATGTCTTCCGGGGGACGCACGTCGCGAAGCGTCATCGCGAGAAACTCCTCGCGCGACCAGCCGTAGCTCGCGATCGCGGAATCGTTCACCGCGAGGAAGCCGAGGTCGCGCGTGTCGTACACCCACATCGGCACCGGATTGTTCTTGAAGAGCAGCCGGTATCGGTCCGCGACGAGTCGCAGCTCCTCGAGCGAGGGGCCGTCGTTGGGGGTCGAGTGCGGCGGGATCAGCATGACGGCGGGAGCGGCGGGTGTTCGATGAGGCCGATCGCGGCATGCCCGCCGTTTCCAGAATCCCTTACACGGCAGTCGAGCACCGAAAGCGAGAGCGGGATCCGGCATCGCCGGATCCCGCTCCTCGTCTGCCCGCGCTGGTCCTGCGTCTCGGCCGTTACGCCACGTTCCAGAAGCCAGCCAGTGCGCGCCCGTCCGGCGATTCGCGCAGCTTCTCGAAGGCGCGCTCGCGGATCTGACGGATGCGCTCGCGCGTCACGCCCATCAGCGCACCGATGCGCTCGAGCGTCATCGCCTCGGAGCCTTCCTCGAGGCCGTAATACAGGTAGAGGATCTTCCGCTCGCGCGGGGTGAGGTAGCGGGTGAAGACGCGGTCGATGAACTCGCGCATCAGCTTCCCGTCCGTCGTCTCCTCGATCTCGCCGCCATCCTGTCCGGCGAAGCGCTCGCCGAGGGTGGAGGCTTCACGGTCGGAGCGATCGACGGGAGCGTCGAGGGAGACCTCGGTCGCCGACATCTGCTTCGCGGCGCGGACGTTCTCGGCGGTCTCGTCGAGAAGGCGCCCGAGCTCCGCTTCCGTCGGATCGCGCTTCAGCACCTGGGCGAGCACCGTCTCGGCGCGCGCGAGGCGAATGAGCTGCGAGTTCTGGTTGAGGGGGATGCGGACCGAACGCGTCTGCTCGGCGAGCGCCTTGAGGACCGCCTGGCGCACCCACCAGACCGCGTACGAGATGAACTTCACTCCCTGATCCGGGTCGAACTTTCGAACCGCCTTGAGGAGGCCTTCGTTCCCGATCGCGACGAGCTCACTGAGATCGAGGCCGTGGCCCTGGTACTTCTTCACGTACGAAATGACGAAGCGGAGGTTCGCCGTGACCAGACGCTCGGCGGCCTCCGCGTCTCCTTTCTGTGCCCGGCGCGCGAGTCGGCGCTCTTCTTCGGCCGACGCGATGAGGGGAAGCTTCTGAATGTCGTGAAGGTACTGATCGAACGCAGAGGAGGGAGACGAGCGGAAATACCCCTTCGACCTGGTCTCGGTCACTTGCTCCATACACGCTCCTTAGACCACGGTGGAGTGGACGGGCAGCGTGGTGCGGCCCGTCGAGTCCTGGCAGGACCGCCAGGATAATGTCCGGACTCCAGACGGTCAACAGCGGAGTGCGCCGGCTCACAAGCGCGTCGAGCGAATACAGGATAACTGCTGATTCCGCAGCGACTTCCACGGCACAGTTCGTAAACGACGAGGCGGGCGCCGGTCAGCGAAGTTCGCTGGCCGGCGCCCGCCTGACGCTATTCTGGCGCTATTCAGGCCGAGGGCGGGACCTGCGGATCGCGCGGCTTGGTGCGGCTCGTCGCCATCAGGATGCCAAGGCCGATCGCGACGATCACCCCGACGCCGATCCACATCGGCGGGGCGCCGAGCAGATAGGCTCCGATCGCGAGACCGATGACGAGGATGAAGAAGCCGATCAGGTAGGTCGAGAAGGAAGACATGGCCGGTTCCGGTGCGGGTGCACGGTCGATCGGGCAAGTGTGGGGCCAGCCGGGCGCGGCAGGATGGAGGCGACGCACGCTTAATCGGGCGGTTAGCGGCGGACGCATAGCCTCAGGAGACCACGGTAAACATGCGCGTCGAAAGCGCGTGATCCGCCAGACGGTTCAACCATTCGAAGGAGCTCGCCATGCACAGCACCACACTCCGCGCCCTCGCGTTCGCGGGCGCAACGCTCGCCCTCGCCGGCCTCGCCGGCGCGCAGAGCACACCGAGCAGCCAGGATACGACGAAGGCCCAGCGGTCCACGATGGCTCAGGACACGGCCCATCACGGCGCTCGCACCCATCGCGCGAGCAGCCGGCGGGGCACGAGCAAGCCGAAGACGGTGAAGGTGAAGGAATCCTCTCCGGGGCTCGCCGCGCAGGCGACGCTCAGCGCCGACTCGGCGCAGGCGATCGCGCTGGCGGCGGTGCCTAACGGCCGCGTCCGCGAGGCCGAGCTCGAGGACGAGAAGGGAACGCTCGTCTACTCGTACGACATCAAGGTTCGCGGAAAGAGCGGGGTCGAGGAGGTCAACGTCGACGCGAAGACCGGCGCCATCGTCTCGCAGAATCACGAGAGCGCGAAGACGGAGCGGAAGGAAGAGGCCCGGGAATCGGGCGCGAAGCGGATGCACAAGGGACGCGGCGCGAAGATGAACTCCGATTCCACGAAGACGAAGTCCGATTCCACGATGAAGAAGGACTCGACGACGAAGCCCTGAGCGGAAGTGGCATCGGTCACCCTCCGGCTTAATGGAGCGGTTAGCTGCCTCGTCCTACCATGGACGCGGCGGGACCAATTCCCCCCGAGCGCTCGTGCTCGATGCGAGCGTGGTCACGTACGGCACTACTCCAGGAGGAGTCAGATGCAGATCAGGATGATTCGCGCCTTCACCG
>JABFXM010000204.1 GCA_013361745.1 Gemmatimonadaceae bacterium
AGCAGCGTCAGCCGCGGCGCTGCACGCCAGACGACGTCGCCTTCGGCGCCGCGACGGCTGCTGTGCGCGACGTTCTTCCGCAGCGTGGTGCCGATGGCGTTGATCGCGCCGATCGGCGCGATCTCGTTGCGGAACTGCATCGCGAAGAGGTTGAGCTGCGCGTGGACCGTGCTGCGCCGCAGCACGAGCCCCGTCTCGACGTCGCGCACCGACTCCGGGCGCACGCGCGTCAGCGGCAGCACGAAGACGGCGGTCGCGCTGTCCAGATCGTCCGCGCCGCCGAACATGTCGGCGCGCGTCGGCTCGCGTCCGTTCATCCCGACGCTGCCGTAGACATTGAGCGCGTCGGTCACGCGCACGGGCGCGCCGGCCTTCGGGTTGAAGAAGCTCCAGCGTGTGTGCGGCGGCGCGATCGGCGTCCCGGCGTTCGGCTCGTAGCGGAACTGCGCATCGCGCAGCTGCAGGTCGGCGAAGAGCGTCGCGCGCCCGCGAACGAGCGAGCCCTTGGCGAAGGCGCTCTGCTCACCCTTGTAGCCCGTGTTGCGGTAATCGCGGCTGCGGGCCGGAAGCTCGTCGAGCCAGTGGTCGCGCGAGTAGCGCGAGGCGTGAATGCCGAGCGACGCGCTCGACGCCTCGCCCTTCCAGTCGAGCGCGCTGATGATCCCGCCCCAGCGGGAGTGCAGCCGGTAGCGTCCCGTCGTGCCGCCGCCGAACGGGTAGTCGTACCAGCCGCCGGCGTCGAAGCCGTACAGAGTCGTCGCGACGCTCGTCGCCGGCGACAGCGCGCGCGTCCAGGCGAGGCTCGCGAGATCCTGATGGAAGCGGTCCCCGACCGCGTCGGTGCCCGCGTTGCCGAATGGGTTGTCGCGACGATCCTTCCGGAGCGCCGAGAGCGACGACGCGTAGTACGCCTGCTCGTTCGAGGAGAGCCCCGCGAGCAGCGTCGCTTTCACCACGTCGTGCGCGCCGAACCAGCCGCCGCTGGCGAACCAGCCGTTGGAGCTGTTCCCCGAGTTGTGGCGGTAGCCGTCGGTCTTTTGCGCCGACGCGCGGACGTAGCCGGCGAAGCCGCTCGCGGTGAGCCCGCTCTGGTACGCGGCGGTGAGACGCGAGGAGTTGAACGAGCCGCGCGTCAGGCGCAGCTCGCCCCCGCGCGCGACCGCCGCGACGGGCACCGACTCGAAGTTCACCGAGCCGGCGTACGACGCGACGCCATATGTGCTCGTCCCGACGCCGCGCTGCACCTGCGCCGACTGGATGTTGTTCGCGAAGTCGGGGAAGTTCGAGAAGTACAGCCCCTCGTCTTCCGGCTCGTTCAGCGGGATCCCGTCGAGCGTGATGTTGATGCGCGTCTGGTCGATCCCGCGCAGCCGCATGTACGAGTAGTTCGACGCCGAGCCGCTCTCGGCGTATGCCGTGAGCCCCGGCGCGCGCGCGAGCAGGATCGGCGTCTCCTGCCCGGTGTATCCGCGCTGCAGCTCGGCGCGGGCGATGGTGCGCTCGGAGATCGGCGCGGTGGTGTTGCGCACGGCGCTGACCTGCACCGTCTCGAGCCGATGGACGCGACTCGCGCGCGCGGCACGCGTGCTGTCGGCGATGAGGGAATCCTGCCGAGCCTTCGCGCTGTCGGCGACGGTCTGCTGGAAGGCGAGGAGTACAGCGAATGCGAACACGTGGGATGCTCCGTGGTTTCGCGTGAATCGCGAAGGGAGCGCGTGCCGCGTCGCGGGGGGAAAGGTGCTCGCGCCTGGATCGCGTCGAGAAACTCCGGGCCCGCACGTGCGCCAGTGACGCTCCCTTCGCTGGTATGACCCAGATCAGGTTCGACGGGTGTGATCTCAGCCGGCGCTTGTCTCCGCGCCGGCACCCCGTGCCACTGTGCTCTGATGTTAATCGATCACGCGGCGGATGGGGAGCGGGGCTCGGTCCCCGGACTCGGGTTTTATCGGCATCGGATCGCTCCGTGCGCGATTCCGGGCATCCTCGGCATGCGGGCGCCGTCGGCTTTGGAAATTGCTATGGAGACACGAAGGGGGTCTGCACGCCTCCGTGTTGTTCGTCTCCTTCGTGTTTTCGCGACGAGGCTCCTGGACGGCTTGCGGCTCAGGCTGCGTGGGTATCAGCGGGGTGAACGACGATCTGAACGGGTTTGCAGGGATCGTCACCGATACGGCACCTTGGATAAGGTGCGAGATCATCTCGGCAACGTGTCCCCGAAGCCGTATCCGTGTGCATCCGTATCGATCCGTGTAATCGTCGTTCCCCAGATACGGCTCACCCGACTACGCCGCGCTCTCGCTCGCGTCACCCGGCTCGGCGCGCATCGTCTCGGGGTCGATGCCGACGCGCCGGCACCACGCCTCGTACTCTGCGGGCGCGATCTCCGAGGGCTTGATCTCGCTGCGGCCACCCCAGAAGACGTTCGTGTAGAGCACCGGGATCCCGGCCGCGGCGAGATGCTCGTCGATCGCCGCCTTGTGCGCGAGCACCGTCGCCTTCTCCGTCCCGTGCGCGACCGCCATGATGTTCACGTGCGCGAACTCGTCGCCCCCCTCGCGCCAGTACGCATGCGTGAGGATGTGATGACGCCCCACCTCCTTCCCCGCCTCGATCTCGCGGCCGGGCGGGACACGCCAGTGGAAGAGCGCGTTGTAGCGCGTCACGCGCGTGCCCGCGCTGCTCGGCTTCACGTGCTCGAGGAAGGTCGAGAAGCGGCCGATCACCCCGCGCGCCGAGAGCGATTCGGCGACGCGAAGGAACTCCTCGTACGAGACGCCCGCTTCCTCCGCTCGCGCGCGCCACGGCTCGGCGCGGATCTCCTCGGGCGCGAACTCGCGCTTGAGCGGGCCGAGCACCTGCCAGTCGAGCGGCGAGAGATGGACGATGGTCGTGTCGAGCACCCGGCCCGGTTCGTCGGTGCGCGCGCCCGGCTCGATCCCCTTCCGCCGGACGTGGCCGACGCCTAACGCGAAGAGGCGCTTCGCCGGCATGATCCGGAACGCCTCGGCGCCGACGATGCGCGCCAGCGCGGCGCAGTGCTTCCGCATCGAGAAGCCGACGGGGACCTTGACCGTCGTCCAGAGACGGTAGACCGAGCCCGTGGTCTCCGAATCCGTCGAGCGGATGACGACGTGGCCGGAGAAAGGATCCTGCTTCGACATGTACTCGAACGCCGCGTCGAGCCTGTCGGCGGGCACCTTCCAGGCGACCAGCGCGCCGGGCGCGAGGTTGGTCGCCATGAGCGTCTGTCGCACGCGACGGATCGTGTGCGCCTCGAGCATCGCGCGGATGCGCTCGTGCACGACGCCCGCGGGCAGCTCCGCGAGCCGCGCGATCTCGGCGAACGGGTCCTCGAGGAAACCCGCGATGCGATCCTCGGAGACGGCGAGGATCCGCGCGTTGACGGGATCGGTGATCTCGGTGGGAAGGACGCTCGGCATACGATGAAGATAATGCGTGCCTCGGATCGAACGCCGATACGCGGCAGGGCGATGCACGTTCAGGCGAAGGAGCGGAAGGCGTGTCAACGATACGGCGATGCGCGATGAACGGTGGGGCCTCGGGCAGCCACGAGACGCCGACCGGGGCCGGTTCATCTATCCAGTATCCCGCACCGCAGTATCGTTGCCGCGTGCATCGCTGGTTCGCGTGCGCGTGCATCGCCGACCGCTTGCGCGCCGAGACCGGACTTCTCAATGTTGAGCTCCGCCCATCCGGGCTGATCCTGAACGTCGCCGGGGTGGCGCGCATGCTGCACATGCTCCCCGCCTGGTACGCCGTCGCCTCGGTGCTGTTCACCATGCCCTATGCCTGGGCCGGCGGTAAGTTGCGCGAGCGTCAGCTCGAGCACCGCGGCGCGGTCGCCCCCGCCATCGCCTGACGGCGACAGCGCAGTACGCACCACTCTCCCACACACTCACCGGTCGCATGGCTGCTCCCCGTCCCTGGATCCTCGCCGAATCGTACTGGGGTGACGTACGCGACACCGTCTACGACGTCGCCGTCCTCCCCTGGGGTGCGACGGAAGCGCACAACTTCCACCTCCCCTACTCGACCGACGTCATCGAGAGCGACACGCTCGCCGCCGAGTCGGCGCGGCTGGCGTGGGAGCGTGGCGCGAAGGTCACCGTGCTGCCGGCCGTGCCCTTCGGTGTGAACACCGGGCAGCGCGCGATCCGCCTCTGCATCAACATGAACCCGAGCACGCAGGCGGCGGTGCTGCGCGACGTGATCGAGAGCGTCGAGCTCGCGGGCACGCGCAAGCTCGTGATCTTCAACAGCCACGGCGGGAACGACTTCAAGCAGATCATGCGCGAGCTGCAGCCGCGGACGAGCGTCTTTCTCTGCACGCTCAACTGGTGGCAGGTGGTGGACGCGAAGCCGTACTTCACCGAGCCGGGCGATCACGCGGGCGAGCTGGAGACGGCGATCCTGATGCACGTGACGCCCGACCTGGTGCGGCCGTTAGGCAGCGCCGGTCCCGGGCGCGAGCGGAAGATGAAGCTGCCCGGTCTCCGCGAGCGCTGGGTCTGGGCCCAGCGCGACTGGCCGAGCATCACCGACGACACCGGCGTCGGCAACCCGAAGGACGCGACCGCCGCGAAGGGCAAGGCATTCGCCGACGCCGTCTGCGGAAAGGTCGCCGAGTTCCTCGTCGCCCTGGCGGGAGCGGAGCTGGACGAGCTGTACGAGGGCAGGGGTAAGGGGAGTGAGGAGAGTAAGGGGAGTAAGTAACTGCCAGCTGGCAGGGCCTTACTCCGCTTACTCTCCTTACTCCCTTACTCCCCTCACCGGCACCGGCCGCTCTCCCGTCGTCATCAGGTCGAGCGCGTTCTCGGGCACCTCGCTCCGCGGCAGGTCGGCGATGAAGCGCGCGCCGCCGTTAGGCGCCGCGGCCACCTCGACG
>JABFXM010000562.1 GCA_013361745.1 Gemmatimonadaceae bacterium
ACCGAGAACCCGCGCGAGCTCACCGTCTCGGGGATCCTCCTCGGGATCCTGCTCGGTCTCGTCTTCGCCGCGTCGAGCGTCTATCTCGCGCTGAAGATCGGGCTCACCGTCAGCGCCTCGATCCCGATCGCGGTCCTCTCGATCACGATCTTCCGCTACGCGGCGCGCGTCTTCCGCGCGAAGCCGGCGACGATCCTCCAGAACAACATCGTCCAGACCACGGGATCGGCGGGCGAGTCGATCGCGGCCGGGACCGTCTTCACCCTCCCCGCGCTGCTGCTGCTCGGCTACGCGCTCCCCTGGAGCCGCGTCGCGGCGGTGGCGACGGTGGGTGGCCTGCTCGGCGTGCTGCTGATGATCCCGCTCCGCAAGAGCCTCATCGTGAAGGAGCACCGCAACCTCAAGTATCCCGAGGGGACCGCGTGCGCCGAGGTGCTCATCGTCGGCGAAGAGCGCGGGGTGCAGGCGAAAACCGTCTTCATGGGCTTCGGGCTCGGCGCGCTCTACAAGTTCGTGAACGCGGGGCTGAAGCTCTGGCAGGAGGTGCCGGCGAAGATCATCCAGCGCGCGCTGCCTAACGGCGGGACGGAGCTCTTCGGCGAGATCAGGGCCGAGATCAGCCCCGAGCTCACCGGGGTGGGCTACATCATCGGGCCGAAGATCAGCGGCTATCTGTTCGCCGGCGGGATGCTGTCGTTCTTCGTGCTCATCCCCGCGATCAAGCTGTTCGGCTCCGGGCTGACGACGACCGTGCTCCCGCTCGACACGAAGCTCATCCGCGACATGTCGCCGATGGAGATCCGCGCGAGCTACGTCTACTTCATCGGCGCCGGCGCGGTGACCGCGGCGGGGATCTTCAGCCTCGTGCGGTCGATGCCGACGATCTGGCGGGCGCTGGTCGGCGGGCTGGGGGGAATGCGGGGCGTTGGCGTCGACGCGACGGAGACGCGGCGCACCCAGCGCGACCTGCCGTTCGTCTACGTCGCGGTCGGTGTCGTCGCCGCGATCATCGCGATGGTCGCCCTGCCGCAGATCGGGATCAACGTCATCGGCGCGATCCTCGCCGTCTTCTTCGCGTTCCTCTTCGTCACCGTCTCGAGCCGGATCACCGGCCAGATCGGCGCCTCCGCGAACCCGATCTCCGGCATGACGGTGGCCGCGGTGCTGATGACCGCGCTCATCTTCCTCGCGCTGGGCTGGACGCTGCCGCAGCACCGGGTGCTCGCGCTCTCGATCGGCGGCGTCGTCTGCGTCGCGGCGGCGGTGGCGGGCGCGACGTCGCAGGACCTCAAGACCGGCTATCTCGTCGGCGCGACGCCGGCGCGGCAGCAGGTCGGCCTGCTCTTCGGCGTCGTCAGCTCGGCGCTGCTCATCGGCTGGACGATCCACGCCCTCGACGGCGCGTACACGACCATCGTGAAGCGCGACACGGCGAACGTCGTGATCCCGGCGGCGAACATCGACGCGGGCCAGGTGATGCTCGACAACGGGCGCATCGTCACGTACCCGACGAGTGCGACGCCGCGGGGGACGGCACAATCCTTCCGCGTCGGCCACCTCTACGAGCAGCAGGGCGCGTTAGGCAGCGGCCGCTACCTCGTCGACGACGCGGGGCGCGTGCAGTACCTGATCGACCCCGGCATCGGCGGCCGCGAGACGGTGGACTACACCGGCCGCAAGGTCGAGAAGCTCGACTCCCCGAAGTCGCAGATCATGTCGCTGGTCGTCGACGGGATCCTGACGCAGAAGCTGAACTGGGGACTCATCATGATTGGCGTCTTCTTCGCCCTCGCGATGGAGATCCTCGGCCTCCCCTCGCTCGCGATCTGCGTCGGCGTCTACCTGCCGATCTCCACCTCGGCGACGATGTTCGCCGGCGGAATCGTGCGCTGGCTGGTCGATCGCGTGACGCGCGGCCGCGGCGACGTCGGCAACGAGGACTCGGGGCCCGGCGTGCTCTTCTCCTCGGGGCTCATCGCCGGCGGCGCGATCATGGGCGTCCTCCTCGCCGCTCTCGCCGCGAAGCGGTGGGACGAGCCGCTGAACCTCGCGGCTCATGTCCCCTTCCTCGCCAACAGTGCGCTGCTCTCGACGATCATCTACGCGCTCGCGATCTGCGTCCCGCTGCATCTCGTCGGACGGAAGCAGCTGGACGCAGCGAATCGCTGACGCGGGGCGGACAGCGGCCAGCCCCCAGCCATCGCCAGATCGCGATGGCTGCGGGCTGACGCATTTTCTCAGAATCGCGACGACGCCAGCACGACGTCGGCGCCGGTCCAGGCCCGGCGCAGCCGCGCGTCCACGGCCCGGGCCTCGCTCGCCCGGCCACTGGCGCGGAGCGCTTTCGCGAGACCGTAGAGCGACCAGCCGTTCTCGGGGAAACGGGTGAGATCCTCGCGGTAGACGCGCGCCGCATCCTCCGGCCGCCCGGCGCGCAGCAGCGCGTCGCCCAGCACGTGGCGGCTCGGGAAGGCCCACTGCGGGGGTTCGGTGTAGTTGAAGCTGTCCTCGAGGCGCGCCGCCTCCTGATAGTGCGCGATCGCGTCGCCGAGGTTCCCGCGCTGCTTCGCGATCTCGCCGGCGAGCGCGTGCGTCGCGATGTCGAGCACGGTCTTGTTCTCCCCTTCCCCCGCCGCCATCGCCACGCGTGCCTGCGCCTCGCTCGCCTTCGCGATGGCGACGACGCTGTCGAGCATCGCGCCGGCATCGAGGAGCCGTCCCTTCTCCGCGTACGCGACCCCGCGCGCGTAGTCGACGAGCGCAGTGGCGAAGCGGAGTTCCGCGCGCGGCGCCGGCGCGGCGAGGACCTCGTCCCAGCGCCCGAACTTCGCGAGGGTGAGCGGATAGTACGCGATCAGCGGCTGCAGCTGCGTCACCGCCAGCGCGACGGCGGGGTCGATCTTCCCGCTCAGGGTTCGCGCGGCGTCGATCGCGGTGCGGCTACGGCCGGCCATCGTCGCGGCGAAGGCGAGGAAATGATAGTTGTGGGGGTAGTAGCCGACAGGGTAGAGCCCCGCCGGATGCTCGGCGGCGATGTAGCTCTCGTCGGCGTGGAGCGCGTGCACGTTCGCGTCGATCGCGTCGGCGTAGCGACCGAGCCGGATGTAGATGTGCCCCGGCATGTGGACCATGTGGCCCGCTCCCGGCATCAGCGCGGCGAGCCGCTCCGCGCACGGCAGGGCGCGCTGCGGCTGCACCGCCTCGACCGCGTGGATGTAGTAGTGGCAGGCGCCCGGGTGGTCCGGATTCGCCTTGATGACGCGCTCGAGCTGCGCGAGGATCACGTCGGTGCCCGGCTGCGCCGCTCCGTCCTTCGTCCAGTAGTTCCAGGGGCGGAGATCCATCAGCGACTCGGCGTACAGCGTCGCGACGTCCTGATCGTCGGGGAACTGCTTCGCGACGTCGCCCATCGCGCGCGCGTACGCGGAGTCGAGCCCGCCGCGGTCCGCGGGGGGCACCGCGGCATAGCGCGCCGAGAGCGCGGTGATCAGCGCCTGCTCGCGAGGGGACGCACGCGGCGCGAGGTCGATCGCCTGGCGGAGCTCGGCCCACGCCACCACTCCGGCGGCGGAGTCCATCGGCGCGTTGACGTGTGGTCCGTAGGCGAGGGCCGCCCCCCAGCGGCAGATGGCGCAAACGGGGTCCAGGCGCGCTGCCTCGTCGAAGGCGCGGATCGCCTCACCATGATTGAAGGCGTAGACGAGGCGCACGCCCTGGTCGAAGTACTGCTGCGCCCTCGGGACGCGGGTGCTGATGGGGACGTGGTAGTCGCCGAGGTTGGTGTAGAGTGGAGGGATGGAGTCCGCGCGCGGGCCGGGGGGCAGGTGCGCGTTAGGCAGGGCCGCGGCGAGCAGGAGCGCTCCGAGAAGAGGGAGTGCCATCGGAATACCCTCGGGCGAGGCCTCGGGGGATCTCGGAGGGTCGGCGGGCCTCGACGCCGGACCGCGAGCCAGCCGCCACATATTATGGACCTGGAAGGAGCCCGCAAGGGAACAGTAAAACGTCAGATGAGCGCCATTTTTCCCTATCTCCACAACCAGCCGATGGCTCTGGAATCCTCGCCAGCGAACCGATCCGGTCCCGCCGGCCTCCACTGGCAGCAAATCGTTCGAAACGAGTGACTTGCAAGCAGACCCGGCGGTCTATCCAGGGCCAGGAGTCTACTGGTCCGAGCGCGCGATGCCGCGCGCCCGGCGTCGTGTCGCCGAGCCCGGAATATCTGTGTCGAGTCGTCGCGTCAGCGCGATCAGGTCGCTCCTCCCCGTCGCCGTCGCGCTCGCCGCCCTCAGCTGTCACGTCTCCGACGTGACCGCCCCCGTCGGCGCGCCGAAGCTGAGGCTCGAGTTCCGCGGCGACTCGCAGATGGTCGCCGGGACGCGCGCCCTCCCGCTCGTCTCGGTCACGAGCGGCGCCTCGACGCTCGCCGGGCAGCGCCTGCGCTTCACCTCCTCCGACACCACGATTGTCTCGCTCTCCGCCGGCGGCGACTCGCTCGTCGCGCGCCGGCTCGGCCGCGCGACGATCACCGCCCGGGTCGAGAACTCGCTCTTCCCCGAGAACCCGCCGTCCGCGACGCGTAGCATCGTCGTCGTGCCGAAGTCGTTCTCGATCGTCCCCGCCCTGCTGCAGCTCGTCGCCATCGGCGACACCGCGACGCTCGTCGCCACCGCCTTCGACGCGAACGACGCTCCCCTCGATGGCGCCACCGCCCGCTGGGTCCTGCTTCGCCCCGCCGACTCGACGATCCTCAGGCTCTCCGGAGGAAAGGTCACCGCGCGCAGCGCCGGCACCGTCGACGTGCTCGCGCTCTTCGGCAGCGACACCGGGCGCGCCGTCGTCAACGTCGCGCAGCGCCTCGCGCGCTTCGCGTTCGCGAACCCCTCGTGGACCC
>JABFXM010000031.1 GCA_013361745.1 Gemmatimonadaceae bacterium
GCCGCTGCGGGGGTGAAGGCGGGCGACACGCAGCCGAACATCGTCACGTTAGGCGAGACGGCGGCATCGCTCATGTCGATCGAGGGCGACCGAATCGCCGCGAACGGCTACACGCCGCGCGGGCTCGAGGTGCTCTTTCACGCTGACATCAAGGCTACCGACGGAACGATCACGCGCTTCCACACGACTTTCTTCGTCGCGAACAGTGGTGCGGGGGTGTTCGCGGCTGGCTTCAATGAATGGGGCCGATGGCTCGACGATACCTATGGTCCGAGCGATCCTCGGGTCTTGGCGACGAGCGACGCGGTGTTGGATTGGATGCTCGCGCGTTGACCGGTTCGCGCATGGCGAATCCGCTCGAGCAGTCTTTGCGCCGCGCCGGTCTGGCCGTCGTGCGCTCTCCAAGCCGGGGGACATCAGCGACTCGCTGAATTCGTGTGGCGCCGTCGGGTCGCCGCCGTCCTCGGCGTCGGGGCGGACGTCTGCGAGTACGGCACACCGCGTGTGCGCGGAAGGATTCCGCGTCAGTCGTCGGCGTCGAGCCCGCCCGCACCGCCTCCATGCCTCCGGCGCGGGCCCGCGATGGGCGGTGTATGGGGCGCCCGTTCGCACTCGCCGCCATCCCTCCCAAGCCGCTACCCTTGACGCCGCTCGGCTTCCAGTCTTCAACTCCCTTCTGCGCCCGAGCGACGCGCGAATCGTCGCGAAGCAGGACGTCGACGTGGAGATGACAACCGTCGTATGAGGGGAAGCAGACGATGCCGCTAATGCCAAGGCGATCTGTCGACGCCGGTTCGCCCCGCACGCGACGATGAGCGGCCGCCCCGACCCTGCCACGCGCGCCCGGTGAGATCGAGTGCTTGTTCTGTCGGCGCTGAGGCCTACCTGAAGTGGATGCGCGTCGGTAGCGCTTCGACATTCAGCGCCTGAACGTGCGACGACGAGGAGTAGCTCCGCCGGGCTCCAAGTGCGTTCTCGCTGGAGCGCAAGCGTGCCCCAGGCGGCAAGTCGAAACGACTTTCGTGGCCCGTCGACCAACTGATCGTCGAAAGTGAGCCGCTAGCGTTTCGGAGGCGAACCATCCACACGCCGTCCTCGCGGCGCTCGCATTTCTGCACGCGTGCGCCGAGCAGCCAACGACGCATGACCGCATACGACGTCGCCGCCTTCTTCTCGGTTCGACCGTCGGCGTCGGTCAATCCCATACGCCTGTTGTCCCAAGCATACCAATAGAATCGGCTCAAGCCGCCGCAGCGGCCCAACACCAGCGCGCGTGCAACGAATGCTGCGCTGGTATCGAAGTCGAGCACTCGACTGCCGAATGTGCCAGTGGCCCCGGAAGGCTCGACACGTACATCCGCGTTCTGCATGAGCCATCCGCTTTCGGTGTTCCAGAGCGGAAGATCTGCGAGCCCCATCATCGCCATCGTCTCACGTATCGTCGCGATCGCGGGGACCATCGCCTCCGGGTCGCCTGGGGTAACGTAGAAGTGAAATCCGACGACGTCTGCGTGAGCGCCCGCACCCTCCGCCAAATACTCGCGCAACCATTGCGCCCCGCCGGGGAGGCCGGTAGCGGATGGTGTCACGACAAGTGCATGCGGATCAACGCGCTTGATGACCGCGTAGGCGATCGATGCGAGCCGCGCGAGTTCGCGCGGCGTTCCGCTGTAGAAGCCCCGCAGGTTCGGCTCGTTCCAGATCTCGTAGGCTTCGATCCGCCCGCGGTAGCGCTTCACGAGCGTGTCCACGTATCGCGACCAGTCGAGCGTGTCGGCCGGGGGCGCTTGATTGCCGAGGCCGTAGTTGGATTTCTCGTCGGGTCGTGTCGATGCCCAGCGCGGCGTCAGGCCGAGTGTGAGCAAGACCCGAACGTTATGTCGTTGCGCCAGCTCGATGCAGGAATCCAGGCGCGCGAAATCCCATTCCCCCCGAGCAGGCTCGAGGTCGGTCCACGCCACGTGCGCATCCCAGAGTCGCCAGCTGCCAAACCCGACGTCGGGCCAGGCGGATTGTGCTTCACCGGGTCGAAGAGCGACTGCCCGATGGATGTGAAGTCCGAAGTACTCGGCTGGCGTCGGACGCGTGTCTACGGAACTGGACTGGGCTTTGCTCGCGAGGAGGGGCGAGTGGCCGCGGAGTCCCGCGGCGAGGCCTAGGCAAGCGAAGATCGACGCGCTGACCCGCACAGGGGATGCACGGCGCGGCGCGCGATTGCCGGAGCCGTGTGCCGCGTCAGCGGCCCGCGCGCTGATACTCTTCCACGACGGCATCGTATGTTTCCTCGAGCGCCGACGACTGCTTCGCCAGATCGAAGTACATTCGCGCACGCGCGGAGCCGGCCGCTGAAAATTTCCGACGCAGTACGTCGTCGCTCGCGACTAGTAGCAGGTGGCCGGCGAGCGCCTGCCAGTCGCCATCGGGAGCGAGGAGACCCGTCTCACCGGCCGCAACTGCCTCCGGTATCCCCCCGTTGGCGTAGCTGACAACAGGAAGTCCCGCCGCCTGCGCCTCCGCGAAGACCAATCCGAAACCCTCCTCCGCGCCGGTTGTCATGCGACGACTGGGTACGCAGAAGACGAGGCTGCGATTCATCCAGTCGCGCACTTCGTCGACGCCGCGGGAGCCTAGGAACTCGACTCCTGCGCCTAATTCGCGGCTGAGAGATTCTGCGGATTGGCGCGCCGGGCCGTCCCCGATCACCACGCCTCGGAGGTCAGGATGCCGATGACGAACCTCGCCTACCACGCGCACGAAATCCGCGATCCCTTTCTGCTCGACGAGCCGCGCGACGAACAGCACGACCCGATCGCGCTCTGCACGGCCCGCGAAGAACGTGGTGTCGACTCCGATCGGATGAACGACGATCTTCTCGGACGGGTATCCGCGCGCGAGTAGCTTCTCTCGAACAAACTGCGAGACGGCGATGAAGCGCGCCGCGCTCGAGAACAGGCGACGTCGCGTCTGGGGGAATCGTCGCATCGCGTGGCTCGAAGTCGCGCGCAGTGCGTCGTCGTGCATGGTCGCATCGAAGCCGTGAAAGGTGACGACGAGCGGAGCGCGGACGTGGCGCGCAATGGGGATCGCCCGCACTCCATCGGGGCCGAAGTGGGCGTGGACCAACTCTGGCCGCAGCGCTGCGAGTCGCCGGAACGAATCGGGAAGGACGCCCAGCGTCTTGAAGGCGAAGGCGCGCGGGAGGTCGAGGATCGATCCATCGCACAGCAGCGTCGTACGCGTCGGCGGCGTCTCGACGCTCGGCTCGCGTCGAACACCGGCATAGTGCGGCGCGTAACGTCTGAGGGCCTCGCCCTGAGCGACGATGAAGCGCTCCGACAGATAGACCAAGCGATCGCGGTAGATCAGAACGGGGCGTTTTGTCACTCGCCCCTGTGCTCCGCATTCAGGGCCGGCGCGACAGTCCCGAACGCGAGCATGAGGTAGAGCACCCAGTAGCTACTGTTGGTACGAAGCAGGGAGCTTTCCGTCAGGTTCGTGATCAGGATGAACGTAAGGCCGAGGAGCGGCCAGAGTGCCGTGGCGGTCGTGCCCTGTGTCTGGACGCGAATCGCCTGTCGGAGCGTGCCGATGAACGAGCCGACGAAGAGGAGGACCCCCAGAAGGCCCGTATCGAGCGCTAGTTCGAGGATGCCGTTGTGGGCGTGGGGAACTTCCCAGTGCAGCGCGAGTGAGATGATCCCGGAGTCTCCATTCATCCCCTGCCAGAAGGCGTTGAATCCATACCCGAGCAGCGGTCGCTCGGCGATGAAAGACGAAACCGCGAACCACAGCGAGGTGCGGCCACTGAGCGTCAGGTTCTTGCCTAGCAGGTCGAGTACTGCGTCAAGGTGTGTGTAGGTCCAGATGCCGATGACCGTCGGGACGAGGATCGCTGCTACGGCGTAGATCGCGAGCACGATTCCGCGCTTGCGGAGACTCCGGTACAGAGGAACGAGCGCGGCGACGGCGATCAGCCCGATCAATGCGCTGCTCGAAGTGGAGAGCACCAAGAGACTGAACCAAACGGCGAATCCGCCCAAGCCGAGCCGACGGTGGTCGCGCATCGACGCAACGACGAGGGATACGACGCACCCGAGGAACGCCGCGCGGCCAAGCGCATTCTTGTGGCCGAAGACACCACGCCACGCACCCTCGAACTCGCCGCTCATGATCCCGACGTCGGGCGACGCGATCGCGACGAGAACTGACATGATCGCGATCACCGAGAGCGCATGCGCGAGGAGCAGGATCTGCTCTTCGAGCGTGTATCGGCGCCCGAGATAAGCGCCGAACCACGTAGTCACGATCAGCTGGATCCCACGCGATAGTGAGCGGCCTGGCAACGTCGACCAGAGAACGGATACGACGGCGAGTCCGATCAGCAGCGCCATCCAGTGGTCGCGCCGCTGCCCACGCGGGATGAATGCGCGATCGCGCGCCGTGACGTACAGGATGAATGCATACGCGCCGGCGAGCAGGAGCCGGTTCAACACGCTGGTGCCCCCCGCCGACCCGCCGTCCGTCTGCGGGTCGAGCATTCCGGAGAGCGGCTGAAAGAACGTCACGAACACGGCAACGGTCGCGCCCCACTCCAGCGTGCGTCGCGAGGTTTGCGCGGGCGTCGCGGCCAGATGAAAAGGCTGAGCGGTTGCCATCAGCCGGTTACCTCGCGTAGCAGACTGAAGCAACTGCGCAGCGCAACCGAGGCGACGTCCAATGGCGTCGCATGACGGCGATATCGTTCGGCGAGGAGGCGTGATTCCGCATCCCAGCCACCACTGAGCAATGCACTCACGAGCCCGCGCGCGAACACGCCATTCGCGAGGCGGCGCAACTCGGGGTGGCGACGGCGGAGCCAGTGCGCGGTCGCCATCGCAATGCGCCCGCGCGC
>JABFXM010000499.1 GCA_013361745.1 Gemmatimonadaceae bacterium
CGACATCAACTCGGCGGAGCGCGCGGTCGAGCGCAACATGCTCCTCGAGGTGACGGATCTGAAGCGTGGCTCGGGCGTGCTCGCGACCGTCGGCTCGACGGCGCCGTTCGTCGGCCTGCTCGGCACCACGATGGGTATCGTCAACGCCTTCACGGCGATGGCCGCGACGGGCTCGGGCGGTCTGGCCTCGATCGGCTCCGGTATCGCCGAGGCGCTGATCACGACGGCGTTCGGTCTCATCGTCGCGATCCCGGCGGTGTGGGCGTACAACTACTTCCAGACGAAGGTCGACAACCTCTCCGCCGAGATGACCTACGTCTCGAAGGAGTTCATCGACTACCTGATCAAGGGCGTCTCGGGCGAGTTCGGCCGGTCGCGCTTCACCCGCGAGTTCAACCCGCAGGGCGCCGGCAACAGCAACCCGATCAGCAAGTAACCTCGGCGATCCCGGGAAGGAGGATTTCCGATGGCCATGTCCGCAGGTGGTGGCGGCAACGTGAAGGCGGAGCCGAACGTCACGCCGATGATCGACGTGATGCTCGTGCTGCTGATCATCTTCATGGTGGTCGCGCCCGCCCTCCTCGCCGGCTTCAACGCGACGCCGCCGCAGGGGCAGAACCTCAAGGCCCATCCGACGAATGACGAGACGGATCAGACGCTCGGCATCGACAAGGACGGGAAGTACTACCTGAACAAGCAGCCGATCCGCTACGAGGACATCCAGCCGCGTCTGACGCAGATCTTCCAGAACCGCACGGAAGACCGGATCCTCTACGTGAAGGCGGACAAGAACCTCGACTACTCGAAGGTGCTGGACGCGCTCGACATCGCGGCGAAGTCCGGGGTGGCGATGACGGGAATGATCAGCGACCAGCGCCCGGGTACGTCGTCCGTGGTGGAGGGTGACAACCCGACGCCCGCGACACCGGGAGGAAAGCCCTGATGGCGATGAGCGCTGGAGGTGGTGGAGGTCTCACCAACGACATCAACGTCACGCCGATGATCGACGTGCTGCTGGTCCTTCTGATCATCTTCATGGCGGCGCTCCCGTCCATGCGGAAGGCGATCGACCTGCAGCTTCCGGATCCGCATCCGAGCACCGCTCCCGCGAACTCGCAGAGCAACCAGATCGTGCTCGAGGTCGGACCGAACGGCTACTACGCGCTGAACAAGCACGTCGCGCCGAAGGAGTCGCTCGGTGACAGCATCAAGGCCATCTACACGGGCCGTCCCGAGAAGATCGTCTTCGTGAAGGGCGATCCGAAGCTGAAGTACGAGGACGTGATCTGGGCGATGGACGTCGCGCGCGGCAATGGCGTGAAGGTCATCGGCGTCCCGCCGAAGGACACGAAGTAGTCGCTGGCGCAGGGGTCGGGGGTCAGGGGTCGGGGTCCGCTACTGCCACGCGGCAGTGGCCGGCTCCGACCTCTGACCCCCGCTCCATTTCGAACCTTTGGGCTGCCTCCGTCGTATTATTTCACTCATGGGGCGAGGCGACGGCAGATGAGCGAGAGCGAATACGACGACGAGCAGTGGAGAGGCGAGGCAGGCAGTGACGGCGCGACGCGTGCGCCGTTCCGGCTGCCGGTCGAGATGCCGCGCCCCGTCGGAGCCCGCGAGTCGCGGACGATCGGACGCGCGGTCTCGATCGCGGTTCACGCAGCGATCGTGATCGCGATGCTGCTCCCCGCGCTGCTCTCGCCGAAGGTGCGCTCGGCGCTCGTGAAGGGCGCGGGTGGGGCGGGGCCCGCGGGCGGCGGAGGTGGGAGCGGCGGATTCATGGGCGTGCGCGAGACGCTGCGCTACGTCCGCGTCGCACCGGAGCCCACGCCGAAGCAGGCGACGCCGACGCCGACGCCAGTCCCGACGCCGCCGAAGCCGCAGGTTGTCCAACCCACGCCGCCGCAGGTGCAGCCCCAGGCGACGCCACCGCCGCAGCAGAGCGCGCCGTCTACGGGTGCCGCGTCAGGGTCGGGTGATCCGAGCGGCACCGGCGGCGCGGGGCCTGGGAGCGGAGGCGGGACGGGCTCCGGTGTCGGGACCGGGATCGGAAGCGCGAATGGACCAGGGACGGGCGGCGGCGCGGACAGCGTCTATCCACCACAGCCGACGCAGCTCTTCCTCCCGCCGACGCCGGTCCCGTCGAAGATTCGAGGGGATACTATCGTCGCCGAGTTCGAGGTCGATTCGCTCGGGCGGGTGCTGAGGGTGGACTTCAACGAGACGCGCGACGGCGGCTACAACAAGAAGCTCCGCGACGCGCTGGCGAAGATCCGTTTCCGCCCCGCGGTGAAGCGCGACGGCACTCCTGTCCGCGCGCGGACGCAGATCGCGTATCTGCTCTAGGCGTCGCGCCAGCGACCGCCCGCGCGTGAGGCAAACGCGCCCCTCGTCAGAGCGTTGTTCGAGCCGCGGTTCGGCCTAGCCAACCCCTGCCATGCCATGTAACTTGACGCGTCCGTAACCCGCGTCCCGGCATCGCTTTCCCGCCTGCGACGCCGCGCACCCACATCGAGGGATCCGAATGAGCAGCGTTGCCACCGCGCCCGACGCGGTTGCCAACTCGCAGCCCGAATTCGTCAAGGCGCTGACGTTGACCGACGCGACGATGCTCGTCGCCGGCTCGATGATCGGCTCCGGGATCTTCCTCGTCTCCGCGGACATCGCCCGCCAGGTCGGATCGCCCTTCTGGCTGATCATGGCCTGGGTGCTCTCCGGCATCATGACCGTCCTCGGCGCGCTCGCCTACGGCGAGCTCGCGGCGATGTTCCCCCGAGCGGGCGGCCAGTACGTCTTTCTTCGCGAGTCCATGGGTCACCTCATGGGCTTTCTTTATGGCTGGACGCTCTTCGTCGTGATCCAGACGGGAACGATCGCCGCGGTGGCGGTTGCGTTCGGGCGGTTCCTCGGCGTGCTCTGGCCGGCGGTGTCGCCGGAGCGGTACGGCTGGTTCCCGCGCGCCGACTTCTGCGTCGGCGCGTTAGGCTGCCACGACGCGGCGACGCAGAGCATCCAGCTCGGTCTCACCCCGCAGCGGCTCGTCGCGCTGATCATGATCTGGGTGCTGACCTGGGTGAACCTGCGCGGAGTGCGGGAAGGGAAGCTCGTGCAGACGACGCTCACCTGGGTGAAGACCCTCGCCCTCGCCGGGCTGATCGTGCTCGGGCTGACGGTCGGCCGGAACGCGACGGCGCTCGCGGCGAACTTCGGCGGGGGCAACTTCGGCGGCTTCTCCGGCGTGACGGGCGCCTTCGTCCTCGCCTTCGGGGCGGCGATGGTGGGCTCGCTCTTCTCGAGCGATGCCTGGAACAACGTGACCTTCGCCGCCGCCGAGGTGCAGCAGCCGCAGCGCAACCTGCCGCGCGCGCTGCTCTTCGGCACGGGCACGGTCTGCCTGCTCTACGTCGTCGCGAACTTCTCATACCTCAGCGTGCTCCCGCTGCACGGCGATCCGAACGGCACGTCGGTGATCGCGCGCGGCATCCAGTACGCGACGCAGGACCGTGTCGCGACGGCCGCGGCGGAGATGATCTTCGGCGGCGCCGCGGCGACGATCATGGCGGCCGCGATCCTGATCTCGACCTTCGGCTGCAACAATGGGTTGATTCTCGCCGGCGCTCGCGTCTACTGGGCGATGGCGCGCGACCGGCTCTTCTTCCGCCGCGCCGCGACGCTGAACCGGAACCACGTCCCCGCGGCGGCGCTCGTCGCGCAGTCGGTGTGGACGAGCATCCTCTGCCTCACGGGCACGTACGGGCAGCTGCTCGACTTCGTGATCTTCGCGGCGCTGCTCTTCTACGTCGCGACGACCGCCGGTCTGTTCATCCTGCGACGCAAGCTTCCCGACGCGCCGCGGCCGTATCGCGCCGTCGGCTATCCCGTGCTGCCCGCGCTCTACATCGTGCTCGCGATGGCGGTCGCCATCATCCTTCTCATCGCCGACAAGACGCGCACGCAGGCCTTCTCCGGCCTCGTGCTCGTGCTGATCGGTGTTCCGGTGTACTTCGCCTGGCGTGCCGCGGAAGGGCGCGCGCCGGTCGGGGTGCCTGACGCGCGCGTCTGAAGAGGCGCGCCGCTCCTGCTCCACCTTCTTCACCAGTGACATGACTTCATCGCAGTCGAACCTGTTGTGGATCGTGCTCGGATGCAGCGTCTTCGCGCTGCACTTCGCGACGTGGCTCGCCCGCTGGGTAGTGGCGCGCGGCCGCGGACCGCCGGAGATGCAGCGCATCTCGAACGCGATCCAGCAGGGCGCCGAGGCGTATCTGGCGCGGCAGTACAAGACCATCGCCGCACTCTCGGTCGTCGTCGCGATCATCATCGGCGTCGGCTACGGCTTCTTCCGCACCGCGACCGCGCACGACCCGGTGGACAACGCGCGCACGCTCGCGCTCTACGTCACGGGCTCGTTCCTGCTCGGCGCGATCAGCTCGGGAATCGCGGGCTTCATGGGGATGTGGATCTCCATCCGCGCGAACATCCGCGTCGCGTCGGCGGCGATGACGTCGCTGAACGGCGCGCTGCAGACGGCGCTGCGCGGTGGCGCGGTCTCCGGACTGTTCACCGTGGCGATGAGTCTCCTCGGTGTCGGCGGGCTCTTCGCGCTGCTGAAGGCGTTCACGCCGGCGGGGTTGGCGGGTGACGACTGGGCGCAGCGGATCCCCTTCCTGATCGTCGGCTACGGTTTCGGCGCGTCGTTCGTCGCGCTGTTCGCGCAGCTCGGCGGCGGCATCTACACGAAGGCGGCGGACGTCGGCGCGGACCTCGTCGGCAAGGTCGAGGCGGGAATTCCCGAGGACGATCCGCGCAACCCGGCGGTGATCGCCGATCTCGTCGGCGACAACGTCGGCGACTGCGCGGGGCGTG
>JABFXM010000309.1 GCA_013361745.1 Gemmatimonadaceae bacterium
GTCGTGCCTCATCGAGTGGTGCCCTCCGGGCGTGGAGCGCCGTCGGTGCCGCGCGGCGCGGAATCGTTAGGCGAGCCCGCGTCGGTGATGACGCGACGGGCGCTCACGAGATGGTCGGCGAACCACTGGCCGCGCTCACCCCCGCCGAGGGTGTCGTAGCGCACGCCACCGCCGCTCGCCGTCGAGTGGATGATCCGCTCGTGGCCGACGTAGATCGCGACGTGGTCGATCGCCGACGTCTGATCGTTGGAGAAGAAGAGCAGGTCCCCCGGGCGCAACGACCACGTGCGCGTCGACACCTCGGTGCCGGCCGCCGCCATGTCGTTCACGCTCACCGGCAGCCGCACGCCCTGCTCGCCGAAGACGAAGCGCACGAACCCGGGCGCGTCGAACCCGGTGCGCGGGCTCGATCCGCCCGTTGCGTACTGGACGCCGACGTATCCGTCGGCGAAGTCGAGCAGCCGCTGCGCGAAGCGCGGGTCGCGCAGACGTTCCGCCGCCGCGTCGTCGGCGGGGCAGGGCGCCCGCCCGCAGGGAGCGTTAGGCACCGCCGCCGCCATGGGCGGAGCCTCGTTCGAGCGCCGTCTCCCGCCGAAGCTCGCGGTCAGTCCGACGCGATACTGCAGCTTGTCCCGCCAGGTGGGCGTGAAGCCGCTGTCGTTCGAGAACGGCTGGCGGTAGCGTGCCTCGGCGGCGACGCCGAGCCAGCCGAGCAGCTCGTGGTGCGCGCCGGCGCCGACGCTCCACGTCGCGTTCGACGTGTCCGCCGCGTTCGCCGGACGGACTCCGTAGCCGCCGATCCCGGCGAACGCGTACGGGGAGAATCCGAGCAGGAGCGCCCGCAACGCGGGAACGGGCCGCACCGGGGCGAAGATCAGGTCGAGATCCGCCGACCATGCGCCGATCGACGGCGACATTCCCATCGCGTCCTGCCGGTATCCGCCGGAGCGCAGTCCATCGTGGCAGTGCGGTCGTCGACAGCCGCCGTCGTATCCGTAGCGCGCCCCGAGGAAGTTCGAATCCTGCGCGGTCGTGAGGTTGAGCGCGCCGCTGATCCGCATTCCGATCGCGCCGTGATAGCTGCCGAGCGAGATTCCGCCGAGCAGCGGTGTCGCGGGGGACTGCTGCCGCGAGGCGAAGATCTCGAACACCCCGGGCCCCTGCGCCGCCGCCGGCACCGCGCCGAGCAGCAGTGCGACCACCAGCCCCGCCACGCGGCGGGGAACGACTGTCCCTGACATCGACCGTCTCCGGAGCGAGTGAACGTCCGCGCACGAACGCGCGTCTCACTTGCTCCGACACCCGGGACAGACAGTCCCCCTATGAAGGGGTCAGGGGTCAGGGGTCTGCAACTGCCTTACGGCGTTGGCCGACCGCCAACCCGTGACCCCTGACCCCTGCGGCTCGCTACGCGAGCCGCGCGTCCGTTCGACGCTCGCGCTGCTGCTCGCGGCCGGTCACGCGAGCGCGCTCCTCGACGTGCTGCACGAGGGCGAAGAGGCGGTTCCGCTCCAGCGGGAGGACGAGCTCGGCGAGCACCGAGCGATACGAGCCCGCGAACGAGGTCGGGGAGTCGTTGGCGCCGCGGTAGAGGAGGATCGCACCGCCGGGAAGAACCGGGATCCGCAGCGCCCGCGCGTCCGAGCGCAGCGCGGACTGCGCGACGATCGCGAGGAGGGGCGGCTGATGGGAGGCGAGGTCGATCGCCTCCGCGACATCGCTCGTCAGGATCGCCCGGTGACCGAGCGCGGTGAGCGATTGGACGAGGCCTTCGCTGAGCGCCTCGTTGATGCCGGTAAGAAGAATCGTCGCCATCTCTGCTGCTCGAGATATCGCTATTGACCGACCAGCCGCCGGACCGCTGCGGCTCCTGCACCTTCGACTTCCACCGTCTTCGCGCGCGAGGTAGCTCCACTCACGATCCGGACCGCGCGTCGCGGCACGTCGAGCGACGTCGCGATCAGCTCGACGAGCGCCTCGTTCGCCGCTCCGTCCACGGGCGGCGCGGCGAGCCGCACCTTGATCGCGCCGCCCTGCATCCCCACGATCTCGCTGCGCGATGCGCGCGGCTGCACGTGAACGGCGAATCTTACCGCGCCATCTCCCTCGCGCACAGTGAGCGCACTCACCGAATCGCGGAGAGAATCAGTCGCTCAAGAAGTCCGAGCGCAAGATAGGCGATGATGGGAGTGATGTCGATCATCCCGAGCGGCGGAATCACGCCGCGCAGCGGACGAAGGATCGGCTCGGTGAGCGTGAACGACCAGCGCACCCACGGCGAGTACGGCGACACGCGCAGCCAGCTCGACACTACTCGCACGATCAGAGCGAGCTGCAGCAGCGCGAAGGTCCAGTGGATGAGCAGGAACGCGATCCCGCGCGGCCCCGCGCGCGCGGTGATGTCGATCTCCGCGAGCTGCCCGAGGAGAAAGCGCAGCACCGCCATCAGCACGAGTCCGCCGACCACGAGCGCCACCAGCATCCACCATGGCGCCGACTGCGGCATCCCGCCGGCGCGCACGACCCGCCGCTCCATCGGCACGAGCAGCGGATCGATGGCGCGGCGGAAGAAGCGCGCGATCGGATTGAAGGGGCTGATCCGCCGCGTGCGCACCAGCCAGTCCACGAGCGCGACGAGCGCGAGAAAGGCCGCGGCGAAGAACAGCGCGCGGCCGAAGATGTCGATCGCCGTGGCGAACGCGATGAGAAATGAGCTCACGATCGTGAAACTGATGACGCGCGTGGCCCATCAGCAAGTGGTCGCCCGAATGCTCCTCGCAGCGCAGTGCCAGCAGACAGAACGGCCCTGCCATGAGGCTAGGGCCAGGGGCATTGTCGCATGAGTCATGAGCACAGGGGACAAGCCACGAGGCAGTACGCCACGTGGAGCCCGGCCTGGCGTACTGTCTTTTGGCTCCTACCCTGGCTCATGAGTCAGTCCTGTGAGCCTGTCCCTGACCCTGGCCTCATGGTCGTTCCGTTCTGTCTCCTGCCACCCCTCGCACTAGATTCGGAGCGATGAACCACTGGCTCCTCAAGTCCGAACCCTCCGTCTTCTCCTTCTCCGACCTCCAGCGCGCCCCGGAAAGCACCACGAGCTGGGAAGGAGTCCGCAACTACGCCGCGCGCAACTTTCTGCGCGCGATGAAGCGCGGCGACCTCGCGTTCTTCTATCACTCGAACGCCGAGCCCAACGCGATCGTCGGCATCGCCGAGATCGTGCGCGAGGCGTATCCCGACGCGACGCAGTTCCAGAAGAGGAGCGAGTACTACGACGCCCGGTCGAAGCGCGAGGAGCCGCTCTGGAGCACCGTCGACGTCCGCGCCCGCGAGCCATTTGCGCGTCCGGTGACGCTCGCCGAGCTGCGCGTCACCGCGGGACTCGAGAAGATGGAGCTCCTCCGCAAGGGCAGCCGCCTCTCCGTCACTCCCGTGACAGCCGACGAATGGAAGATCGTCTGCACGCTCGGCGGCGTCAGCGCGAGCGCGGACTGAAGGCGTCGACCTCGATCTCGACGAGCATCGCCGGGTCGATCAAGCGCGAGACCTCCACCATCGTCGCGGCCGGCAGCACGCCGCGAAAGAATTCGCCGTGGGCGCGGCCGTACTCCTCCCAGCGCCCGATGTCGACGACGAACATCCGCGTCCGCACGACGTCGGCCATCCTCGCGCCGGCTCGCGTCAGCGCCTCCTCGACCGTTCGCAGCGCGGCGACCGTCTGCGCATAGGCGTCGCCCGGGGCCTGGATGCTCCCGTCGGCACGCGCGGCGGTCGTGCCCGCGACGTGCACCCAGTCGCCGGCGCGCACCGCGCGCGAGTAGCCGATGACCGGCTCCCACTTTCCCCCGCTCGAGAAGTTCTTGCGCTCGCTCACGACGTCGTCCCGCGAAAGATTTTTTCTTGACAGCGATCCCCGATCACGGTACGATAAACGTGGGAACGTCGTCGGACACACCGCAGGGAGCGCGACCATGGAGCAGCAGGTGCTGGAGCAGGGAATCCGTCGAGCGGTCGCGTCCCATCGTTTACAGTAGCCGCCTTTTCGAGGCGGCTTTTTTTTTGCCCACTCCCGCCGCGTGGCGGGCATCCGAGGAGAAGTCATGCGTCTGTCACCCGCCCATCCGCCGTCCACCGAAACCGAGCCGCGCGTCCCCGCCGAGCCGCATCCGCTCGACCTGGTCTCGCTCGGCAAGATCGTCCAGATCCGCGAGCAGCTGCTCGCCGCGGCGGCCCAGGGAAAGAAGGTCTATCGGCTCGAGTCGGGGGATCCGAGCTTCTCCGTCGCCCCGCACGTGCTCGACGCGATCGACGCCGCGGCCCGCGCGGGCAAGACGCACTACGTCCCCAACGACGGCATCCCGCAGCTGCGCGAGGCGCTCGCCGCGAAGGTCCGCGAGCAGAACGGTCTCGCCGGCGTCACCGCGCGTGACATCTTCGTCACGAACGGCGCGATGCACGCGCTCTACACGGTCTTCGGTGCGCTGCTCGAGCCGGGCGACGAGGTCATCATCCCGGATCCGATGTGGACCGAGGTCGCCGAGAACATCCGACTCGCCGGCGGCGTCCCCGTCGGTGTGACGCTCAGCGCCGCCGACGACTTCGCCTACAGCCCGGAGCGCGTCGCCGCCGCGATCACCCCGCGGACGCGGGCGATCTTCGTCAACACGCCGCACAATCCGACGGGCGCGATCCTCCCGCGCGAGACCCTCGCCGCGATCGCGACCATCGCCCGCGAGCGCGGGCTCTGGGTCGTCTCCGACGAGGCGTACGAGGATCTCCTCTACGGGGACGCGAAGCACTTCTCCATCGGCTCCCTCCCCGAGGCGGACGC
>JABFXM010000498.1 GCA_013361745.1 Gemmatimonadaceae bacterium
GGGAGATCGCACCGGTCCGCCGCCGGCCGGCCGATCCCGCGGTTCCCGGTGCGAGAGCGTAAGGAGCGCGACATCCATCATCTTTCGTCCATGATCGACATCATACGCGCCGACATCACCACCCTCGACGTCGACGCCATCGTCAACGCCGCGAACTCGTCCCTCGCCGGCGGGGGCGGGGTCGATGGCGCGATCCACCGCGCCGCGGGTCCCGAGCTCGCGCAGGCCGCGACGAGGCTCGCCCCGTGCCCGACGGGGGACGCGGTCATCACTCCAGGCTTTCGCCTCGCGGCGCGCTTCGTCATCCATGCGGTGGGACCGGTCTGGCATGGTGGGACGCACGGCGAGGCGGCGCTCCTCCGCCGAGCGTACGAGCGATCGTTCGCGCTCGCCGCGGGCGAAGGCAGCATCGCGTCGATCGCCTTCCCGGCGATCTCGACCGGCGTCTACGGCTACCCGAAGCGCGACGCGGCGGAGATCGCGCTCGAGGTGATGCGCGCCCACGAGGTGCGCTTCGACCGCGTCGTCGCCTGTCTCTTCGACGAGGAGAGCGTGCGGATCTATCAGGAGCTGCAGAGCGGCGAGTGACGCCGATCGGAGCTGCATCGTCGAATGGCTCCAGCCCTTCGTCACGCCCGCCCGGTTCCGCCCGATGCGCAACAACCGACGCTCCGCGCTCCTCGCCTCGCTCTTCCTCGCCACCGCCTGCGTCGCCGTCCGCGAGCTGAGCGCGCACGAGCGCGGCGATCCGGTGGAGGTGCGACACGCGCGGATGCTCGAGCGACTCGCGGCGGGTGTGCCGACCGACTCTCTCGCCCGGCTCTACGTCGTCGCCCTCGACGCGCCGGCCGAGCGCGGCGCCGATCTGCTCGACGCGGTGAGCTGCCAGCGGCTCCGCCTCGACTGGGCGTATGGCCGCGGCCCGGCGCGCATCGCCATCGCGCGGATGACCGACTCGCTCTTCACGACGCCCGCGCTCCGGGACCGGTGGGAGGACGCGCAGCGACGCTGGCCGATCGCGGGCGGCGTGGACTTCTCCTGCGTCCGCGGACTCGTCCCGGCCGCGGACAGCCTGAGCGAGTAGCTGGTTCAGAGCCTCATCGCCACGAGCCGGGTCGATGCTCACTCGAAGCATCACTCGGCTCGTCGTTCATTCGGGCATCGCGTGGTTTTGTCAGGAAGAACGGCGTAAGACGAGCGGAAGCACTACGGAAGCACTGCCTCGAGGGGAAGCATCCCGGCTCGTGCCCGTGGAGTCTTCCGCTCTTCTCGGGTAGTTCTCTTGCCGTTCTCCCCGCAAAACCGCGCGATCTCGCACCCCGAGACAGACAACGACGCGACCCGCAACGATCTCAGCTCCGCGGCTTCGCCTTCTTCGCTTTTCCGCCGGTGTTCACGGCCGCCGCTTCACGCACGAGCGCCTTGAACGCCTCGGCGTCGACGGTCTCGCCCTCATGGATGTCGATCGCGCGGCGCACGTTTCCGTCGAGGCTCGAGTTGAAGAGCCGCTTCGGATCCTTCAGCGATGCGCCCTTCGCGAAGGTGAGCTTCACGGCCTTCTTGTAGGACTCGCCGGTGCAGATGATCCCGTCGTGCGACCAGACGGGGTTCTCCCACTTCCACTCCTCGACGACGTCCGGGTCGGCGGCGCGGATCAGCGCGCGCATCCTGCCTAACGTCTCGCCGCGCCAGTCTCCGAGCTCGGCGATGCGCTTCGAGATGAGCGTCGACGCCTCGCTCGCGCTCGTGGTCGGCTTCTTCATGTGCCTTCCTCGGCGAACTGCCTCGAGTACTCGGCGTTCAGCCGCTGCCAGCCGTCGAACTTCATCGCCTCCATGCCGACGATGCGGCCGACCGGGTGGCCATCAAGGGAGCGCTGGAGGACGTCGAGGCAGACGTGCCATCCGGCCGCGCCCATCGCGATGTAGCGGCGATCGATGTTGTGCCAGAGCGTGAGGCGGGTGCCGTCGGCGCCGAGTGGGGAAAGCTGCCAGCGGATGTCCTGACCGCCCCAGTCGAACTCGAGGACGCTCGGCGCCTCGGCGCGGGTGATGCGCGCCTCGGTGACGTGCGGCTGCGGTGCGCCGACGGTGGTGAGCTTCGCGGTGCCGACCGCGCCGAGGTTGCGGTCGGAGTCGTAGGGTGCCCACTCGCGGAGCTGCGCCGGGTCGGTGAGCGCTTCCCAGACGACGGCGGGCGGGTGGGCGAGGTCGCGGACGAGCACGAGGGTCCAGCTCTCGCCATCCTTTCGCACCTCGGCGCCGGCGGCGGGACCGGGTGTGTAATGATCGCGGCTGCTCATCTCTTCTTTCCGGGTTTCGAGTGGGGAGCCTTCTTCATCCTGTCGAGGTGTCGCTCGAGCGCGTCGACGTGCTTCGACCAGTAGCGCCGGAAGGGCGTGAGCCATTCGTCGAGCTCCATGAGCGGCTCCGGTCGCAGGCGATAGACGCGATGCTGTGCCTCGACGCGCGCCTCGACGAAGCCTGCATCGCGCAGGACACGCAGGTGCTTCGAGACCGCGGGCTGGGAGAGGCGCAGTGCGCGCTCGATCTCTCCGACGGAGCGCTCCGAGTCGAGCAGCAGGCCGAGGATGGCGCGCCGATTCGGTTCGGCGACGACGGCGAACGAGGAGTCCATCGACTGAGTATAACTTGCCAGGCATATGCCTGTCAAGGCATCCAAATAACAGTCGGAACTACAATCTGCACGGATCGACACGGATACTGCTTGCGGCCGCGTAAAACAAAGTGCCGTGGCCGTATCCGTGTCGATCCGTCAGATCCGTGAAGATTGTAGTTCCCGTCCAGCCGCTCTCAGAACACCAGCGTCTGGATCGAGTGCGGAAGCGCGTTCACCTCGGCGGCGTTGCCCGCGACCCAGAGGTTGTACTTCACCGCCTGGTCGCCGCGGTTCATCACCACCACGGCCACGCTCCCGTCGGGATTCACGAACCCCGTCGCCAGCAGCGCGCTGCGGCTCGGCGAGACCGCGATCCGCCGCGCGCCGGGGTGCACGAACTTCGAGAAGTGCCCGATGTACCAGTACGAGCTCGTGTAGGTGAGCGTCCCCGCCTTCGTGTCGGCGTGGATGGGCGCGAAGCAGAAGTTGCCGACGTGGTTCGGGCCGCCCTGCTCGTCGAGGAGGACGTTCCAGTCCGTCCAGCCGACGGCGCCGTCGTTGAAGTCGTTGATCATCGAGCGGCCGTAGTACTCGCCGAGCCGCCAGGCGGTGATGTTCTCGGGCTTGAAGTTCTCGGCCGTCCCCTCGGTGAAGAGGAGCTTCTTGTCGGGATACGTCTCGTGGACGAGGCGGACGTTGTCGAACATCATGTCGCCCCCACTCCACGGCTCATACCAGTGGAAGCCGATCCCCCAGACGTACTTCGCCGCGGCGGGGTCGGCGAGGAGGGTGCTGACACGCTGCCAGATGAGATCACGGTTGTGGTCCCAGGCGATGATCTTCAGCTCCTTCAGCCCCGCGCCGCCGGATCGTCGGACCGAGGAAGCTCTTGAGGAAGTCGCGCTCCTCTTCGGCGGTGTAGACGCAGGACTCCCAGGTCTGCGTCGCCATCTGCTAGTTCTGGATGGTGATCCCCCAGATCGGTATCCCTTCCTTCTCGTACGCGCGGATGAACTTCACGTAGTAGTTCGCCCACGCCTGCCGCATCTCCGGCTTCAGCTTCCCGCCGTGCAGCATGCTGCCGTTGGTCTTCATGAACGCGGGCGGGCTCCACGGACTCGCGAAGAGGGTGAGCTTCCCGCCCGCGGCGGCGATCGCCTGCTTGGTGAAGGGGATGCGGTACTGGCGATCGTGCTCGACGCTGAACGACTTCAGCGCCGCGTCGCCCTCGTCGACATAGGTGTAGCTCGCCGAGGAGAAGTCGCAGCTGTGGATGGTGGTCCTGCCTAACGTGTAGCCGATCCCCTTGTCGCGGGTGAAGTAGGCGTCGAGCAGCTCGCGCTGCTTCGCGACGGGAAGCTTCGCGAAGGTCTCGGCCGATGCGTCGGTGAGCGCGCCGCCGATCCCGACGATGCTCTGCGCCCGCTTCGACGGATCGGCGAAGACACAGATCTGCGTCTCGAGGGGCTGGCCCATCCGCGTGAACTTCAGTGTGTCGGTCTGCGCCAGGCGATGCTCGGTCTGGTCGGCGGTCGTGTAGACGGCGATCGAGTCGCGCTCGACGTCGACGTCGCGCACCGGCGGCTCGGCCGACTCGGGCTTCGCGTCCGCGACGGCGGGGACCTTGTCGAGCTGCGAGAGCAGCAGCGCGGACGATGATGCTGCGAGGAAACCGCGGCGATCGATGGGCATGGGGTCGTGATCCGAGGTTCGCGTGGAATCGGGTCGTTGCATCGGAACGCTTCGTGGAGTGCCGAGCTCCTGGTGCAACGAGCGTCGTGCTCCTGCGAGGGGGATCTTATCACGGAAAAAGGAGCGCTGCCCAGGGAGAAAACAACATCGACGAAGAAGCTGCCCGCTCAGGCAGCAGCTTCTTCGTCAGCGCCTCCCCCTTCCCCCGGGTGGAGACCGGGAGACCCGTGCAATTGTCGTGGTCGGAAATCAGGACGGCAGCGGTGACCCGTCGGCGACTCCCCTTACTGCCGCGCGATGCAGGCCGCGTAGTCCGTGGCGTTCGCGGCGTTCTTCGCCGCGGCGTCGGCGTCGGCCTGCGCGCGGGCCATCGCAGCGGCGGCGGCGGATGTATCGGTCGGGATGGGGAAGGGATCGGCGATCACGGGGGCCGGGGGTATGCAGAGCTCGTGATGGCGCTCGGCGACCTCGGTGGTCGCGGGTGTCGTAGCGCCGTGGCCGGCAGCCTGCCGGGTGACCT